>JBPCNB010000739.1:0-12753 GCA_051001675.1 Nitrososphaeraceae archaeon
AATCTGCGTTGTAATTGTAACTAGGCTCGATAGGATTTAGTACACTGACCTTAAGGTTTACATCATGATTACCCGGTGGCAAGGGTTCTAGAAATACAAAGAAACCATCAGCAAAACCTCTGAAAGCGCCAGGAGGGGACTCATAAATATTTCCTTCAGCTATGGTTATGTTAAAGAACCCAGACTGTGTTCTATATTGCTCAAGGTTTTTCAATTTGATATCGTCCACTGTGGCTTCGATGACACCATATTCATTACCTGCAGAAGCGCAACGGCGTAAATCATCATCATTTTTTATTTCAGATGTGCTATACTCACATTCTCGTTTTGGACTATTGCTAAACACCTTTCTAATCAGACCGTAAAAAGATACATGCTTATCTCTGCATTTGGAATGATGCTATTATTTACTGCAAACCAACCAACATTCCTGGTTCTAGTTCCATATCCTCCATTTGGTCTTGTCACTGTCTCCTTTATGGGATTGGCATCGTATTTATTCTACTTGGGAATCTATTCGGCCTCTATCTCAGTATCAGAAGACTCGAGACTCCGTCAATCGATACGAAAGGCTGCTATTAAAGAATCTACCCAATTCCTAGACTCTATTGGAACGGCCGAAATGGGACAGGAAATAGAGAAAAGGGTAATTGCTATGACCACCGCTACACAACAAAACATGGAAAGAGAAACAGGAATAAGTTCATCATTTGATGAAGAAGATATCAAAAAGTATTTGCAGGAGGCATTGCAGGAAATAAGAAGGGTCAGGAACGACGGTAATCATCACAAATAGGTAAAACATGACTCCTGCCATAATATTATATGTTAGTTTTTGAATTCAATATCGTCTACATCTAGATCAATATTGCATAACGGACATTTCCTCATCGCCAACTTTTAGATCCCATTGTCTAACAACAGAACTGTAGTTCTAAGTGAATGACGTTTAGATGAGTTTAAACTTTACTTTTCATTCTTTTGACTGTTCTGTATTTTTTCGATTAACTTGCTGATCATCTTCTGTTGTTGGAATATTAAGACCATAAACAACGACTCTGCAGAATCCTGTGGTCCTTTGGTTTTAAAGGCTGCAGTATATTCCTCATTCTCTAAACATTTTGTTAACATTTTGTTAAAGAGCATTTAGTTGGCGCAAAGCGTACTCAAACCCTTTCCATGAGTCTATTTCCTTTGCGAGTATATTGTCTTCAGGCGAACCCATAAGGTAGCTTGAATATTACTAGCGATATAAGCAATGGATATCAAAATGGAGAGGGAGGAAGATAACATTAAACATAGTTAAAACCAGCACCGCTCAGTTTTTTAATGATAGCCTGGTATAACCATAATATCATTTAATATCTCAACTTTTGATTTTGTGTGCTGAGATTGCTTCTGTACCCATTGTGTAATTAACAATTAAGGTACACCAATATTATATTTACAGTTTGGTATTCCACTAGGATGAACTGGCGTCTCAACTACACATACGCCGCTATCCTTTGTAATTACTTTTACCTCCGCAGTAACTTGTTCTCTTATCAAATTAGTTATAGGAAAAACAAATGTGCTAGGACCAAAAATGCTCCAAATGTGCAAAAACCAAATAATATCAAGAGCTTTCGGGCGGCAATTTGTTCATGCACTGCAGAAACAACAGAATTAAAGCTACAATCTACATGTACAGTGAATGCATCAACTGTACGACTACACCAGTGACCATGAGACTTATTCCTACACATTTAACCCAGGAACTTGTAGTACTCGTCATACTTTCCAAATAAACAATATTTGATCGAATATCGACATTTTTAGGAGGCACTGGTCTTCTCAATACATTCGATATTAGAACAAAATCTATTACCTCAAATATTATTCCCGAGTTATTTATCCAGATCGAATCCAATGCACCAGGACAGAATATTCCTAATGTATCTGCTCTTAAACTTGATGGTTTACAGAATGAGACAAGCAAACTAAGGTTGAACAGTGTATTATACGATGATGCAAACAAGTCAAGTCAGCAATCGACTTGCGGTTAATGACCTAATAACCTGAACCAATATTTAACATTCTTGTAAATATTTTCCATTAATAGGTTTATAACTTATTTTGGACATGAGATGAGTTGGACAGAATATGCCATAGGAGAGATGATATAGTGACTTACCACCGGCATATCCTACTTGTATTTGCGACGCTATGATACTATCATGAATGTCGAAAAAAGATATAGCAAAGACATAGCCTATACGTCGGGATATCTGGGTTGCCAATAACCATATTATAGAAGAAGATTATTTAGATTTTCTAGAAGTAGACTCCGAGAAATCGTTGTTACTTATAAAAAGACCAGTATAAGGTCAACTCTAAGTGCAAAGCCATTATTTTAATAAAGTCAGATGAATTAATATCATGGATATTATTGCAACCATCGTTCCTTAACGTTAGTTATTAACCTCTTTTCTTAAGTTCAGATTCATTTTCTTATTTTGATTATTTCCATCTTCAATTGTTTCATTTTGTTGCTCAATTAATGTTCTAAGCCGCCGAGCCACCTTTTTCTGCATATATACAATAGTTACGCCAACAATAACAATAGATACAATGGCGGCAATTCCAATTATTGAGCCAGTTAGTGTTTCAGATAGTTTGTCGTGAATATCCTCAGACATTTGTAGCAATAGAACTAGGTTGACACCAACAGCAATACCTACCACAAAACTTACTCCTTGTTGCTGAGCCAATTTTCCAAGGTATTCGAGGACGCGTTTACAACCATAAAAAATGTCCTTTGCTCTGGAAATTAATGATGATGGATAAAATCTATTATATATACTGCTTATGTATGTAGCCATTCATACCATTTAATGTGTATACTTTTCCTATAAATTTTATCATGCAAATTTATTACTTAGCTCCCGTAGTTGGGGAAAAAGGCGATAAAGATCCAAGTTCTAAGTTTAAAAAGGATTAACCCATTCGATGCGGTAGTTTGACATAACGAGGGGTTATAACTATGGAGCCATTCAATATTATTTAATTGGATTGACAATTACATTTTCTTCCTTCTGAATATGTCATTTCTTCTTATTCCACCTATAACCACCCAATAATTTATCGGCATTATGATATGCAGCACAATGTGAACACATAGTATTAGTAATATTGAATTGAGGATTATATGGTATAGGAACATCACACTTTATACATGACGATTTACTTTTGGCTTCCATGTTCATATTGATTATTATTTTATTTTCACTCGGCGTATTTTTAATTTTTGATTTTGGTCCTGTGGATGTTGATCTTAGTTATTTAATTAGGAATTAGTTGGTTAATTAATTAATCCAGTTTTCAAATATCCCAATACCTATGAAATACAATATAATTCCATAGGATAAGCCTAACCCTGCCATTGCCAAAAATATCGGTAAATTGTATCTTATGTATTCTTACAGATCCATTACTTTAGTCATTTCCTATTTTTTCCTTTCCTATATTCCTATAATTTACGCATTCTTTTTCTGTATTCAAGTTGTTCGTCATAATTCCTTCTTGCATGTTATAGCAGTGCGGCTTCCCGTCTATTAAATAATAGAATTTTTAAAATACTCGGGCTATAACTGTCACGCTCCTCGTACCTTTCTTTCCCGTGTACCAGAAATTTGAACTTTCGTACTTTGAGATAACATAGTTACTTTTTTAGAGATAAAGGAAAAGATAGTATTCAGAGTAGACAAGAACCGAAGTGTATGATTTAATAAAGACTTACTGATTATACGGCTACAATATCATCTAACAGATAAGCCACTAGCGACTAATTGTTTCATCATTGTCATTAATCGTAAGATATCATCTCCTTACCTGGGGATATTATCGCATACAAGCAAAATCACCCGAATGACTGTTATTTTATAAGTCAGTGTTGCTCTTAAGGTTGTGGTCGTTTTAGTTGAAAAGTCCAGAAGAAAAGGGCGACGAACTAGCTTGGTCGTGGGATCCGAAAAGGTGAAATGATAGTAGTTATTAAAAAGTGACAGATAAGCGATGACTAATTGTCCTTTATGCAATATTGATCTAGACGTAGATGATATTGAACTCAAAAGCCATCTATCTGATCGACATGGTAACAGGGTTGAAGTAGCTAAAGCTTTAGCCAATATTTTGATAAGACTTGAACAAATAGAAGCAAATATTGAAAAGTCTCACGGTCCTATCGGTTAGACCTTCGATATGACACGTATAGCATGGAGTCACTGAGCCTTACCTTGTCCTAACCGCTAGAATGTAGAAGGAATCTCGAGTATTTTATATTTGATGAAAATAGGTTTGTCGATCATATTTTATGCACAGTATTCGATGATCAGAAACAGAAAAGGCTTTATCATTGATGGCCTCCATAGGGCTAAGGCCCTGATTAATGATTACAATGAAGCCATCCATATATTCCTCAACTTACAATAGTTGAATGCTTTGGAGGAGCGTCGACGTGATTTTCCCTTGTGATGTCAATCAACTTCCGTCTTAGTTTGTCCAACCTGCGCTTCGAGGAGTTTAAGGTTTGTATCGCATATCATGCACATATAGAGGTTGCCAGACTTATCTTCCAAAACCTGTAGTGTAAATGCTAGGCAATCCAAATACTATTAAGTTCATCGTTAAAAACAAGAGGATAGAAGTTGATCCTGAAACTAATAGAGTGAATAAACCACAAGACGAAGAAGACAATTTCTATTTCATGTAAACAGATTCATCGACCCGTTGTAAAAATTAATCTCTATTGGGGAAGATGAAAAAGTTGAAATGATTACCGATTATTCTAATACATAAATTTTGCATAAAATCAAGAGTAAAAAAGTATCTGATGTACAAATGACCTATCTAATTTCTATAGTAAACTTGTCTAGATGAGTAAAAATCAAAAGACATAAAAACTAGGACGCTTTAGGTGGTATAGAATCTAGCGCCTTGAACAGAAAATATGCCTAAAATTGAAAACATCGAAAACGTCTGTTTAGGGGTAGGGTAGAAACATTTTTTTGCATTTAAACCATGAATTTGTAGACTACTTGAAAACAGAAATATGGCGATCGACGAAGAGACAAAAAGAAACATTATAGACCTATACTTTAATCAGCATATAACCATACATGAAATAGCAAAAATAACCTTCTTGCTATATTCTATGTTCATCCACATGATTTAGATCCAGCAAAGCCTCACGTTCCTGGAGCTGCTTGGCATAATTATTGGGGTTTGAAGGGAGCAGCTAAAAAGCTTGAATCTATCTTAAAAAGTTTTAGATTTTCATCAGCTCGAGAAGTAATGGGATTTGGATAAGAAAAAGATTAGTCACTTAAAACCACCCATGATTAATACAATCTTTTTAATTGGTTGGATAAAGTTGTTCTGGGTTTTAGTATGAATACCTTGAGACAGCTATTCCTCGTGCTCAGAAGTCAAATCGAGATAACATACTATAGGGTATATTAAGATGAAGTTCTTTCCCGTCACATGAATTGACTTAGATTTCGGTATCATAAGTTGATGAGAAACAAACTCTCCATGTATTATTATGATGTTATCTTTGTATTCTGCAATGACATTTCCACATACAACTTTATCGCTAGCTCTAACCGCTTTTTTTGTTTTGATAATTTCATTCTAGTCTGCTATTGGCGAATCTGTTGCCGTAGCCTAGAGATTCTCTCCACACAACAATATAGACTACTCTATCGAACTGGCATTTATTAAATTAATATGCTTTATAGTGCATTCTATTCTATCCGATAGGTAAATAGATATGCTATATAAGTTTTTGTGAGTTTATGAGTGTACAATAATAATACAATAATAATACAATAATAATACAATAATAAAGGATATAATAATGCTTTTAGTGTCTTGAGTTTAACTCCGCCTGTCCTTGGTGAGCTTTTTGTTCACCACCCTCTACGATACAATGGTTACATGGTATCGTCAAACAGGTAATGACGGGAACGGCATTAAAAACTAGCCCTAATACGCAAGGACGGATCAGCCTTCATACAATGAAGCAAGAATAGCATTGACCTCATGATAATAATCTACATGGAATTTGTAGATGATAGAGGTAGAGAATGATTATCCTATAATTTAACTATAAATCTCCAGGTTAGGTACTACCACTTTTTGCGTCTTCTTTCCTTACATCAAATAATCCCATCCATCCTAAATCTGTAAATTCCTGTACGTGTGCATGAAACATGTATCTTCCAGGATTGTCGTAATCAAATTCTATTATACCTCTATTTGCCTGCCCCAATTCTATTACATCGTTTACTTGAGTCGCTTCATATTGTGTTCCACCAGGTATGTAAGCCATCATATCCCCATGAAGATGAAATGAATTTATCAAGTCAAATTCTACCATATTAAGCAAATAGATTCTGTTCTTTTGCCCGACGTTTAACGGAATCGGATTATCCATATAATCAAACGCTTTTCCATTTACTGTATAGATTTCGTTATCTCTTTCTTTTTCCTCCTCTCTTTCTTCTTCACCTCTTATTTCGGCCATAGAAGGTGGTATTACTGGTCCTTCCAAATCATAATCCATATCATACCCATTCATAGTCATTACCATCTCCACCATTTGTTCCCTTGGTTCTTTTGGATCTATTATCATCATACCATACAAACCTCTGTTAATATGGTCTGCAATTGGATTAACATGACAATGATATGGATATACTCCGTATGGTTGTGCTACAAATTCATGTGTAAAGCTCTTCCCAGGTAAAATCATGCCACTTGCATAAACGTCTTCAGATGTCGTATTATGACCATCAGCAGCCTCATGCAGCTGTCCTTGTGAATTAGACGATAGTGGAACAGCAACCCCATCCATTTCAGCTGTATGGATGCTATGCATATGTAGTGAATGTGTGTGTTTGCTTTCTTTATCATTTATAACATTGATTCTAACTAGATCTCCTTCAGTCATTCTCATCGTCGGACCTGGAACTGTTCCATTAAAAGTCCATGCATCAAAGTAATGACCAGCATTTGAAATAGTTACATTTTGATTCTCTTCTATGATTAGAGTAAATTCCCTAATAGTCTGACCATTTTCACCTTGTGAAACTTTTCCGCAGTTAAAATGGGTTAGATATTCTATTGATGTAGGTCTTTTGTCTAGATCGGCAGTACAGTTCTTTTGTTTATCGTAATCCACTACAGAAAGAAAAGCATCTTTACTAGCTGGAAGTGTCAAAGCTGGTTGGAGTACTTGGCCAACTGAAAAAAGAGATATTGCAATTGCAAATATAACCATGTATAAAATGATTTGTCTAGAGTTCACTCTCACCCTAATTTAGCTATTCTATATTAAATTTTTCTATACGAATCTCTAATATAATCAATGTGGATATAGGATCTTCTTAGACAGAGTTATTATTTATATGGAAGTTCGTAGATGTATTCAGAAAGGTTGATCTTTTATGTCCTTCATATGATTTTTTGATGGCGGGGAAAATGTAGATGTCTTGATAATAAGGAGTTCCGATTTAGTATAGTCGTTGTTAACATTTTATCAGTCGAGGGATATCCAGTTTTCAGTAATGCTTTGACTCCATCTTACTCCACTTCTTCACCGTCTCCATTGCTCTCATCTTCCTCAAATAAGGTATCTTCATCTTCAGCACCACTACTTGTTTGATCCTCATCTTCGTCAGGGGAGGTTGGCGTTACGGGTCCAGGAGTTGGGTTCTGTGTTGTCACACCAGTTGTTTCCTCTGGGGTAGTAGCTCCTGCTGTAGGGGGGCTTATTGGGCCTTTATTCAAGTCAATTGTATGAAGCTGAGTACTGTTATTGCTTGCAATCCAGGTATTTACATCCAAGGTCGAATCATGCATTGCAGAAGCAGTACTGAAGTGAAGGCCTACGGCCGCTGACATTGATATTAGCACAACCATTAAGACTGGATTTTTCATGTTTGATTCGCTTGGCTATATTTTTTCTCACATAAATACTGTATTCCAGTTGTTATATTGGGGGTTAGACCCCTACAGCTTTAGCTTTATAATCTGGCAAGTCAAGTTCTTTCCTCTGGATCATACTAGGTGCTATATCTCCTTCTCTTTTTTCTTCCAACACCTGAGAGTTATTGTCTTCTTTAGTGCTATTAACAGAATAATTGCCGCCTTTATGAGTTTCTTTTTCTGACAAAACTGACCTGTCCGTTTACCTCAAGATATGAAAGTTTTACATCAGATATATCTTCAATTCCATGAAGACGCATATAGGATTCGAATTCTCTATCATCAATTCTGGCTTTGTGCAAGCCGTTGTCTACCATTTGTCCGTCTTTGACCAATAGTATGGCTTCAGGAACTGTAAGTTTGCTAAATCTGGTGCTTTTCATGGTAAGGTAATCAAATACTTTGAACAGTATAACTACAATTATTATGGCAGTAAATGCTTGAGGTATTGATATTTCGTCAGCATATATCATAGGATCTCCTACAGCAGAACCTAAACCCACCAGAATGATTAATTCAAATGTTGTTAACTGTCCCAATCCTTTGTTACCCAGCCAGCGTATAATGAAGAGGATCAAGAATGTAACAATTACAGTTCTAACTATTATCGAAAGTATCAGATTATATTCTGCATTGAACGCATTTTCTAAAATACTAAGGAGAAAATATTCAAAACTTATGGTAAGTGGCATATTTTGCACAACTGTCTATCATTAGAATAATTAACAAGAGTGTAAAAAATCATTAATGAGACACTAAAAAATATTGATAATTTGGATATATTAGAGATTCAATTCTTTTATAGTGATTGTGTTGACATGAAGGTGTTGCTTGTTACAGCGGAATGAATTTGGATGATAATAATTAATCTTTTTAATTTAACAACCACAGAATCAATATATTTGAGTCAAAAATGACTTGTTAATATCCGATTTCCTCAATTTTTTCCAGGTATTTCGTCTCTGTGTTAGTTTATAAAATTATATTTTGTAAGATGAGGATATAGTCGTCTACTGCCAATATTCTTCTTTTACTATTATTATTTTGGTCAGCCAACGCTTCTTAGTTGTTTGAACGGCCTTAATCCTTCTTTATTCTCAGAACTTTTAGAGCACCACCCCAAGCTATAACTTGGTCCAACATAGTATTGACTGAATTTTCATTATATAGAGCAGGTTTAAACTTTGAGAAATTCTCAAAGTCTGTAAAAAGCGATAGTTGGACTTGAGCACGTACGGTTGCAACCTGTAATTCAGCCATAACCAAACGGAGCTGTTCCACTGCGCGCACGCCGCCTGCGCTGCCATAGCTAACAAAACCTGCAACCTTATTGTTCCACTCCTTGAAAAGAAAATCTATTGCATTCTTCAATGCTCCGGGGATTCCATGGTTGTACTCTGCTGTCACAAAGACATATGCATCGAAGGAATCAATTTTCGACGACCATACCTTGGTATGCTCTTGGTTGTACTGACCCATAGAAGGCGGGATCGGTTCATCTAGAAGTGGCAGGTTGAAGTCTTTGATGTCAACTAACTCAAAAGTGGCATCGCTGCGTTTCTTTGTAATCCCATATATCCACTGACAGACTGCTTCGCCATTACGTCCGGGTCTGGTGCTTCCAAGAATAATGGCTACCCTCAGCACTTGGTCTTTCATACAGCAGGGTACAGTTTCTATTGTACTTAAAGTGTGGTTGTAATTTCTTATAAGTGCGTTATGCAGTTAATCAATAAAATAAGATTAATAAAAACTATTTAGGATTTTTAGAATATTATTGGATTATTTCATAACATCTACTGTAGTTTCAAAACACCTGATTAATTGTCTTTTTGATACCTGATTCTTTTTTTCTTCTAGCTGACTTTGGTTTTCGTGGTAGTCAGATTCGTCAGATTCTTTCCACTTTCCGTCTTCTTTATTCGACATTAGTTTCTCCTTGTTTGTCTGGACAAACTTGATAGCATCAGTAATAACTACACCATTTGTCGTTAAATCCATTATGTATTTGTAGCAATCATTGATAAGAGACAATGCTTGGAGTCTTGTTCTGTCGTCACCCGTTGTTATTGTATTGATATTGTCGTTGTGGTCTTGACCATTTTGTTTGGGAGTATTGTTAGCAATCTGCCAGCTTAACTTTAAGACTTTATTCATTCCCGTAAGACATCGATGATATTCTTCACGAAGTTTTTGTTGGATATGTTTTTGAAGATTCGCTTGGGCATTTTGTCTGAGATAATGAACATCTCTACTTACGGTGGATTGGTCTATTTGTTGTTCTTCAGCAACGTCCCACTGACTATAGCCTCTGACAAGTAACTGCTGTACTGGTATGGTTATGAATTTAACCTTTTCATATTCTGCCATAGCATTTCTTCCCTTTCCAACCTGACTATTATTGTTGTTTGGTCCTTGATTTGCCTTATTTAACTAGATCCTAATATACAATGGCAATAGAAATAGTTCTTTCTATGTTTGAATTAGGATTTTGGTGGTTCACTGAACGTTTAAAGTCGTTCAGTCTATATATTCTAAAATCAAAAAGGAAAGGGAGAACATTGACTGAAGAATTAGACAACAAAGAAAAAACTACAAAGATATTAACAAAAATCACAAAGACGGACTATCCTATTAGTGAGCTGATATCAAAAAGATGGAGTGCAAGAGCATTTTCCACTAAACCTGTAGAAAAATCAAAACTCTTGCCACTTTTAGAAGCTGTTAGATGGGCTCCTTCTTCACGAAACGAACAACCATGGCGCTACATAGTTTTTACAAACGACAACCCAGAAAAGCTAAAGAAAGCGCATTCTGTTTTAAAGGAGATAAACGATTATGCCAAAAGAGCTCCAATTCTCATTTGTGCAATAGCAAAAAGAACCTATTCTGACAATGAAATCCCTAATAGGCTTCATTTTCATGATTTAGGAGCAGCAAATGAGAACATGTTTCTTGAAGCATTTAACCAAGGATTGATTATGCATGAAATGGGTGGCTTTGATGTACAAAAGGCTAGAGAAGTTTTCAATATACCTGAAGATTATGAAATAGGTATTATGATTGCAATAAGTTTTCAAGACACATATCATGTGCTACCTCAGAGAATAAAAGAAAAAGTGTTTACACCAAGAGTGAGAAAACCATTATCTGAAATTGCATTTATTGAAGAAGTTGGTAATGGAATAGTATAACAAGAAAAGATTTTGAGTAAAATATGATCTCCTAAAGTGACGCCCCTCACTCTCCCTCTCCCTCTCCCTACATGGTATATCAATCATTTTACAAAAATTCATTTTCTTTTGATTGTTCCCCTGTGATTTGTCGTAATTTATGTGGAGGCATTTTAAAGAAATGAATGAAATAACAATACGACTTACTGACAACGAATATAGAGAGTATGTCAAGAAAGGCAGTCTATGTACAGCAAAAGAATGAGAAAAAAGATAACAGATGAAGAATATACAAGATGGATGTTCCTCCTTGGTGGATATTATAAAGGACAAAGTTTGAGTGCTTCTTGAAGCACAATACGAATACTTTGATTATGACATTTTTAACAGGAGGTTTGGTTCAAACTGATGCAGACGTAAACCCAGGAAATTCTGGTGTCCACTTTTGAATTTGAATGGTGAGGTTATAGGAGTGAATGATTTTATGTCATTAGATCCACAAACAGGAGCAGCATTTCCAGGATTAAATTTTGCAATATCATCTGACACAGTAAAAAGAGTAGTTCCTTCTTTAATATTACAAGGCTCATACTCACATCCTTGGCTTGGGTTAAGATTATAGACGTTAATCCATTTATTGCAGACACTTTAGGTTTGGGAAGATGCAACAGGCATCTTCATAACAACGGTACTTCCAGATAGCCCAGCAGAATTAGCACAGATAAAGCCTGGAAATATTATTCTTGGAATCGATGATATAGTAACTAAGGATATAACACAGTTTGTCAATTATGTAGAGCAGACTGCATCTGCAGGTGATAGTGCTGTCTTAGATGTGCTCACAAATGACGAAACTAGAAAAGACTATTACTGTGGAGTTTTCGGAAAGGCAACAGTAGTTTATTCTTCTTTATATGATTTGCCTTGTAGTTATTATCATCTTCTTATTATCACATCACATCTTGGCTTATAGTAGCAAGTTGGAGCTTGTCATTCTAAGACCTCAATTTCACAAACTAATATTAATAGTCTTTTGGAGCACCATTAAGGTCTTCTCTTATTTTTTGATAGATATTAAAGTCGTCTTTGCACCTTGCCGCATTCTTCAATCGTTTGATGATACTAAAAGATTTTCATATGCTAGAGGTGTGATATGCGCATATAAAAAATACCAATAACCTTCTTTTACTTAGAATTTAGACTAGTGGAGTTGTCGCCTTCTGCTGGTGACTGTCCTTCATCAGTTCTAGAAGTTGGAATCTCTATAAACGGAGTGACCCCTTGACCTCCAGATCCTCCACCTCCTGTCACCAATGGTAATTTCCCATCCCATTTGGTAGATTTTAGCCATTCTAAATACGTCGGATTATTTCTTAGTTGTTGATCTATTATTGTTATAGCTTGTGCTTCTCCCTCTGCCTGCAAGACATTCGCTTGTTTGATTCCTTCGGCTCTAGCGACGTTAGCCTTTTGTTCTCCAATTGCTTGCGCTTCATTTTGTTGTGCTTCTATCTGTATTCTCCTCAATTCATTTTGAGCTTGTAAAGCTCTC
>JBPCNB010000740.1:0-2623 GCA_051001675.1 Nitrososphaeraceae archaeon
CAACAGAAATGTGCTTGTTGCATAGTCATGAAAGGAGAGACCGTTGTAGGGCATAATAACAATCCACTGCAGTAGCAAATTCTAAAATATCAGATATTTTCACTGCATATTATAGAGACTATTACAATTAATAAATAGTGCGTGCTGTTTAAAAAGTGAGAATCTTCATTCGTAAATCGGGATGCTAGTCATCCGCTAAGTTGGCCCTGTTCATTTACGATACATCTATAGCCCAAGAAGTTCCACTACTTCCTAATTGCAGAACAATTCCTACAAAATTTAATCCTACAAACATAGCTCTTACCGGATCACTAATAGCTTCTTGAATCGAGCAGGTCCAGACGCAAGCAAAAAAAAGGAAGTTATTCAAAAAAGTCAAAAAAGCGTTATATCCGAACATTCCTATATTAGCGCAAGTATCGACGGGGGGCACTATAATTGAAGAAAGCTGACTTGATATTCTATAACTAAAGCCTGTTGATACTTGATACTTGCATTGAAGCTCAAAGCTACGAAGTTAGGGGAACATACGGTTGCAACGTCTTAAATATACCCATCCACAAATGATAGGATAAATTCCTCAATTTTGAAAAGTTAAGAATGCAATTTTTTTGCGGTTCTAAGACTAAAGTGTACCGCTTTAAATGTATTTTACGAACTCTCCCTATTCCATAGATACGTGTTATATAACAATAATGTTATATAACAACTCATGATTCCCAGTGGCCCAAAGGCAACTACTTGATGAATAAGGTTATAGAATCGAGCGGATCCAGACGCAAGCAAAAAAAAGATTAAGTCAAAAACGCTTATATAAAATCATTCGCTAATATTAGCGCAGGTAGACGGGGGAACACTGGCTCTTCAATTAACGATATTAATACCTAAAGAAGCTCCACTTCCCTCTAATGGTTAATTTCAAAAGAAGGAGGGAGCAGAACTCCTCCAAGGTACATTTATTATGCATTACAGTTATATTTTTCAGGCCTGTCACTACGAAAGGCATCACAATGACTAACCCCCTTTATTAGAAGAAATCATGTTTCCATATGGAATTAGATTCAGCGTTACAGACCAGAAAAAAATATTCCAAAAGAAGAGAATCAGAATATCTGAATTCGTTGTAGATGAAACTCTAGTTAAAACAGGCAATGAATACGTATTGCAATGGATTGCAATTGAACCGTCAGATAAGATAATCCTTGATATTCGTATTTTAATAGAAAGAAACATGCTTGTTGCAGAACAATTCCTTAAAAATTCAATTAGAAAATAGGGAACATATAGTATATCGAATGATTGTGGTACTTGGTATCCTTGAGCATGCAGATTCTTAAATATAATACATCTTCTTCATTCTTCATATGAAAAAGGCATTATCGAAAGAAGAATTCATTATATAAATGACAGGACTAAGGGTCTGATGACTATTTTCCATGTACGAAAGAGAGATGTAAATTACAACATATAACAAATTGGCTTAATCTGTTTGTTAATATGCATAACAAAGAAATTGAAAAAATGAATGGTTAAGTGAACAGAGCCGCTAAGTTGCATTAACTCCTTATTAGTGAGATTGTATGCCAAGTAAAAGCATGAGCCCAACAAAAGTACTCATCGTATTTTACAGTAGGTATGGTAACACTGCAAAAATGGCTGAAGAAATAGCATATGGTGCTAAGGAAGTCTCCAACATTCAAGTCACAATAAGGAGGATTGCTGATGATGTTCCCATGCAAGTAATTTCTAAGAATCCTGATTGGACCATGATAGCTGAAGATCTAGATGACAGATATCCTACTACACCAATAGAACAAATAGTAAATGAACTATCATATCATGATGCTATAATTTTTGGGTCTCCAACTAGGTTTGGAAATATGGCATCACCTATGAAAGCCATGTGGGATGGGACAAGTGAATTATGGACTAATGGTTCATTGATAGGAAAGTTGGGTGCAGTTTTTACAGGCGCTGCTTCAGTTCACGGAGGACAGGAAACAACTGCAGTCTCTATGATGTTTCCAATGCTTCACCATGGAATGATCATAGTAGGTGTACCTTATTCTGTGCCTGAATTAACGGAGAGCGGTAGCCCGTATGGTCCCAGCAGGATAGTAGGAAGCCTAGCAAACAAAGAGATTGAAGACGCAGACATAAAAGTTACAAGAGCCTTAGGGAGAAGAGTAGCTCAGATAGCTCAAAAAGTTGTGTCTCAATAAAGGAGATCGTTCATTCAATCAAGAGAGATTATAATCCCAATCAGTTTACCTTTAGTGCGAGAAAACAAGCCTGATAATCTTGCCTTGAATCCATACTTCTTGTTTCTTTGTTTTAAAGCTTGGTCTAGCTCTTCTTGAGCAGCAAAAACTGCTTTTCCATTTAGCCATTCTCCCTTAGGTTGTCCTCTTATTCCAGATGGCACGATGCGCACTTTAGAGTTGTTTCGCAGGCGCTTTACCTTGCCCGGCTCACTCCTCGTCACGACAGAGATCCTGTCGTCGTCAATTGTGAACCATACAGGCGTAGCTATTGCTTGGCCATTTCTTCTGTACGTTTCAAGGTTGATATACGGATGCGTAGAGAAAACAGACATCCGATCAGAGGGATAGGACATAGAGTT
>JBPCNB010000741.1:0-8165 GCA_051001675.1 Nitrososphaeraceae archaeon
TATAGAAAATAAAAATTGATAAATACAGATACATATAGGCGTAAATCTCGGTAAAACCGTAAGGATGCAAAAAAGTAGTAAGCTATTCTTCATATATGTAGCCAAAGAGCAAGAATGGCGACAAAGACAGAGTGAGGATTGGGAGTATGTTTCTTCTATGTCTAGATTTTTTCATTGGTGGATCAAACGCTACTTTGATCTAGACCTTACTGTGGAGGCTGACATTTTACCGGTGATTCCTGGAAGGGTATTTGATAGAATGTCAATTAGCTACCTTGAGAGGGATCACAAAGAGAGAGGAAGAGCTATTTACCATTTTTACCTCACTTATTTTAAGCCGCTATGGACTGACTGTCCTACCGAAGCCTATTCCTCTGAAAACTTTGGAATGGTTCAGTGGAAAAGACCACCGGACGCATTTGCATCCTCTGAGGGAGAACGTACTAAGTTCTTGGCTGATGCAAATTGTGCAAATATTTCACATGTGTTGTGCCATGAAGTTTTGAGAATGAATGGAAAAAAGAGAAAGGAGTATTTTGACACAATTCATGAGCTGATGGATAAGCATGTTTACGAAGACCTGCCTTATCTTTATTTTAATGATCATTTCAAATTAATATCGAAAAATGGTTCTTATCGATTTGTAACCTTGGATAATGCTGCCGTTATGTCTTGATAGATAGTTTTAATGAGACCTTTGACGAGCGTTGACTTCGACTTTAGCGTGACAATTCTTACTCACGTGGAAAATCGCCATATATCTACAACGTTACCCACCGAATTCAAATGTGAGGAGGGTTGGTGCCTGAAGTCAAATTGCAAACAACTAGATCGGCTAAAATTTGAGCAATAGTCTATGCTCAATATAAATTAGTGATATTCAAAATAGGGTGACTTACTTAGACATGAACTTGATCTCGTTTTTATGTTCGGAGTATTCAAAAAAAGGTAATTGGTGTTCTTAAGTATCGTCCATTACATCAACAAGCGTGGTATACGATATGTGCTGGTTATCTGGGAAAGTTGCAATTACTTCTAAGGTCTTTATACCGGCTTCATTAACCTCAAAAGTATCTTCATCTACTTTTTCAAGGGGATAAGTCTCAGTGATATCGGCATCATAATCTACTAGAAGCGCTTGTATTTCAACAGGCTTCTTACCATCGAACTCCATGGTCAGATCTTCACCTTGTTTTACTATCATTTGAGGCACATGGTCATCTGGTAAATCTGGAAAATCGATTCTACTCGACTTTTCTCCGTCGTTATAGATATGCGGAGTTAGGTAGTATTGTTGACCACCATAAATGCATGTGGCTTGCGGGATTTCCGGCTCTCCGTTCTCTTCTTGACCTAGCACGTGTAAGGCGCTATACATACTCTGAGTAACTAGTATCATTGCTGCTGAGAAAATCATGACAGCCAAAAGTTTCATGTTGGTATGGTATTCAGCCATACGACAATGCTATTCCCATTTTATTAAAGCTCTTGGTAGGAATTGTATTAGAGTTTATTAATAGAAGTTCCTATAATACTTTCTAAGGGAACAATAATTAATCCTATTAACGAATTTTCCCATCATTCACTTGTTCCACCTTGTAGATATATTCTTTCTCTGGTTTTGGCAGATTTTAGAATAGCCAATTGTCCCACGTTATATTCACCTAATATTGTCATTGGTTCTATTTTTCTATCTCTTTTCATAGTAAGTTTTATTGAGGTAAATGTTTCATAACAATTCCAAAAAAATAAGAATACAGTTTTCTACGTGATTGTGAATAACAATCTCATATAAGTGGGATTGCATATATAATATACTAAAATTGTACAGGCTGTTACTATTTTGTTTTATTATCCCTCTAATTGGAATATCATTGTTGTCTATGGCCTCATGTTCGATAGCCCCTCTTATTGCAGCGGAAGCAAGTACGATTGATGACAATGATGAAGATGATAATGAAGACTTTGAGGAAAAAGACTCCATCCAGATATGTTGCGCTTGGGGAAGGGATCTAGAAGATGGAATCCTAACGTACTATGTCGACGACGATGATTCATCGGAAGAACAGCAGCAGGCAGTCCGAGAGGCAATACAAGAATGGGATACGAAGATAGAGTCTCTGCAGATTGAGGAAGATTCAAACAAGAAAACATCTGATATATCAATAGAGTTCCAAGACGATAATAATGATGGCGAAGACATAGCAGGACAGACCATAACGATATCCGACGCATCTGGTTTTTTAATAAATGCACAAATAACCGTCTTCCAAAGCGTCCATGAATATGAGTTTGATACTACAACAATAGGACAGGTTGCGAAACATGAGATGGGTCATGCCCTTGGTCTGGGTCATGCAAATTTTGATGGGAATCTAATGGCAGAAATGGTAAACGACGGGACAGCAACAGTTTCTGAATGCGAAATTAATGCCGTAATTACGGCTAACCATTGGAAGTTAGGAGACAATAGCGACGGTGATGCCGAGCCTCGTTACCCTCAGAATGATGTTATACCTTGCTAGAGACTTACGAAAGAAGTACCATTAACAAGGGATAATGCGGAAAAATACAAAATGATAATGCGGTAATAGATGTTCAATTGCCATTGTTCAGCATAATCACAAAAAATAGAAAAAATTCCGCCTCAGGATTCACTCTTTTTTGTGCTGATTTTTTTCCTCTAGAAAGTATATCTAATGCGGGTCAATTGCCATCGATGTTGGCTTTGGGAAGCATTAAAGGCCTAATTAGGTCTAAAATATCTTAATTGAAGAGCCATAGCTCAATTGCGACATAAAACAAGGCAAAAAATTAATGGGTCACAGCATTGTACAAAAATTGTACCACCGCACTAAAAATATAATTATATCAAGAAATATAGAGACCTAATGCGAATACCATTCAAAACCGATGATTTTTTTGCTAAGGAAGTCAATTCCGCCTTTAAAAATATCCAAAATACATATCTTAATGTCGCAAAACTTCACATTGAGACAGAGGAGGTGGCCGTCATGCTTGGGGACGGTAGCGTGTCTCAATCGACCACCTTTGAGTTACAAAAAATGATTATGCTTTATGAAAGACTAGTTGATTCTCTTGAGGGTTGGGTTAGCAGTGGGATATCAAAATCAAATACTGAAGACTTGCATCGTGTATATTTTCAAATCAGTCAGCAGGTCGAAAAGTACTACATTTATGGATATTTTGGAATACAATTTCATGCGCTTCCCTATTACAGGGTAGACAAACGCGTTATTGAGATTCAAAAAGAATTGTCTCATATAGCCGAAGAAGCGGCGAAAATCTTTTCTTCATTAGCGGATAAAGGCAACCATGTCGTGCAACAGGAGCTACAGAAAATAGGCTACAGTGAGCTAGCATTTGAAGAATTGTTCACAAAACTATTTGAAGATCCGGGACTGATACATGGCCTGGAAAGAAAGGTTCAAAGTCTAGAAGAAGAGTTTCCCGAATTTGAACAAATGCGTATAAAGAAGAATCGCATGTTCGCAGAATTAAACAATCTTTTGGTGGAATTATACCAGATATCTCCGGTACTCATGGATTATAATGGGTTGATGCAAGGAGAAGAAGGAGTGGTGACATATTTCGATATTGAAACCATAAAAAATCAAAAAACAGCCAGAAGAGATCCTTACATTAATACAGAAAGAGTATCAGGGGATTTAACGAACCGTATCGCAAATAGCCTCAATGAGGTAGCGAATGTATTAAAGAAAACCGCAATCAAGTAATTTTTTACGATTAGTTCATTAACAGCGCTGAATTGGTTTCAGGAATAGCTCTTGCTGTATCTAGGTCATGCTGTAAGCACAAATCGACTGTTAAAGATAAATCATACACTTAGCTTATAACCACTAGCTAACTGCCTAGTTTATAATTGACGAAATCCAAAAGGTATTAGCTAAAAAATAAAAGTAGTAGAAATGGAGTTAAGGGCAGTACGGCTCGGATTGACCTGGGACTTGCATGCAGTCCTCTTTAATATTCACATCAGTGCTACCCGCCAGCGTGTTATTTGTATTGCTTATATCAGTATCATTCGCAATGATGGCTGTGTCATTACCCTCGATTACATCTGCAAACTCTGTAGCAGTTTCGGTATTATTAGGAAATTGAGGTGTTTGGGCGTTCACTGGTATTATGTATGCCGTGCTCATTAGACCCAACCCAAAAGAGACGGAGGCTAAAATTGCGATAAGACCGAAGAAATTTCTCATAACTTTGCAAGTACTATTATCTATATAAGTCTTATAATTCATGTACGTCCTTTCCGTTACTACAAATGAGATTTTCTATAGACCGAGACTTTGTAGAACCAAGCTGTTTTAGTAAGGATCCCGGGTAAGCGGATCCAATGGAGTCCCAATAAAATTAAATAACATCAAAGAATCTAGAATCGTAAAATTAACAATAAATGTACGAGTTCCAGGGATCAACTCCTCAAGTGGAAAATTGAGGTCGGGTTTTATATGGAGCCTAGAACGTAATCAGATTATAAACCGGGGCAGGTTATGTCAAACTACCACATGGTAATAATATTCTTATCGCTTGGGGACAAAGTCTTCGAATAGGTGGTAATACTATGAATAGACCATCACTTCTTAGAATCCTAGTTGCGGCTATTATAGCAATAGCCGCTAGTGTGGCGACCATCTTATCAACACCTTCCGATACCACGGTGCCTATCCCAGAACCAACAACTACGGAGGATGGCAATCAATCAAGCAAAGGCATTAGAACCGTTGTACAAAATTTAGAAAACCCATGGGCAATTGACATCGCAGAAGACGGTAGAATATTTCTGACAGAAAAGCCTGGAAGAGTAAGACTGGTCCATGCCAACGGCACACTAATGACTGAGCCTGTTGTAAACATCCGCGCTGAAGATAAAGGCGAGGCTGGTTTATTGGGTCTGGCACTCCACCCTAACTTTACTGAAAATCATCTGATGTACGTATATCATACATATCTTACCGACGGACGGGTGTACAACAAGGTCTTGATGCTTACTGAAAAGGACAATCAGGTTATTGAATCGAAAATTATTCTCGACAGTATCCCGGCGTCAGATTCAAATAACGGAGGGCAAATAAAATTCGGACCAGACGGAAAGTTATACATTTCAACAGGTGATTCGGAGATTCCTGAACTTGCACAAGATCCAAAATCTCTTGCAGGAAAGATACTGAGAATTAACTTTGACGGAACAATCCCTGATAATAATCCATTTGCAAACTCCCCTGTCTATTCTTATGGACATAGAAATATCCAGGGATTTGAATGGCATCAGATATCCAAGAAATTATATGCATCCGAACATGGACCGGGAGGGAACGATGAGATTAACATTATAGAGCCTGGATCAAATTATGGATGGCCACTAGAGGTATGCAACGAATCGTCATCTTCTACGACTATCCGGTTCAAAACTCCTGTGTTTTGTTTTAATCCTGGTGTTGGGCCTAGCGGGCTTACAATTGCTGCCTCAGATCGATTAGAATATCAAAATGACATAATATTCACTACTTTGAGAGGCTCTCATCTGCACCATATTGATCTGGAAACAAGAATTCAAGACAACATCTTGGTAGGATACGGTAGACTTAGCGATGTCATAGAGGCTCCGGATGGATCGTTATATATCCTAACAAGCAATCGAAATGAAATAGGGATAGGAAATCCCAACGATGACCGTATTTTGCAAATAATTCAACGGTGAGTTACAAGAGGCTAAATCCCAATGGAATTGTGCTCATGCTTTTTCGCAGATTTTTCAGAGGAACACTAATGTTGGTGCTAAGTAGGATGATATGTATTGTACAAATTGTGGTATTATCTCTAAACGTAATTCCGAGGATGTCGGTAGTAACCGCTCGGTCTTAGAAATTATGAATATTAGGCCGACTCCATATATAGTTGATAAAATAAGACCAACGATAACCACTAACATTAAAAATATTGAGATGTCGTTAGTAGATATTGTGATAGCAACTAAAAAGATCCTTGTGATAGTATTGATGGCTGTTCTTGCATCATCCGTTGCGGCCGGTGCCTCTTCTTTATTCACGGGAACGCCATCGACCAGAGTAGAGGAGCAAGATATTAACACTCAGCTCAATAGTGTGGTTGAATTCTGTATCCAATCACTGCCAGATGGAATCCCAGAATGTGACAGCCAACTTAGTGAGATGGTAGCTAACACCTGTAAAGACAATAATCATAATTTAGATGCTTGTAGAAATGATAAGGTAAATCAATATTATAGAATGAGATCAACGGGGTAACGGCCTGAAATCGCATAGCAGAAACCGTCCGTTCTCTTTCAACCTGTTTGTAGTTTTGGATCCTGCTCAGAGTCATGGCCCAGACTGACAATTGGGAAACTGCAACAGCAACTATATGTTACAAAATAACTCCAAGTTGTTTAAAGTCGGACTGAGACCCAACAATGTCCAAAATTTTAATATTCGTTAGGAAATCATAGCATTCTGAATGCAAAGGTCTTCAAATTTCTCCAACTATTTCACAGTCGTTTGATATGATATCTCCCTGGGCTGGATTATAATCTAAAATCGTATCTATCCCATCTCCACAAATGAATTCATTCGCTCCAGGGCCCCCTCTCATTATATCATTGCCCGTTACACCATACAATATATCATCTCCATCTTCTCCTGAGAGAATATCATCCCCATCTCCTCCTATCAGGACGTCATTGCGTCCTCCACCATCAATCTTATCGTCTCCTGAATCTCCTTGCAGTACATCATCTCCGGCATGTCCAAGAATTTTATCATCGCCATCATTTCCTTTCACGATGTCATCGCCACCGCTGCCTGAGAGGATATCGTTATCTTGTAGTCCCAAAATAGTTTCACTATGATCAGTTCCTTGACATATATCTGCCAAGATCGTTCCTACTATAGTCCGCCCCTGAATATTTTCTTCTTGGATGGAACATGTACGCAGTCCACCTAGCTGTTGGGGGTTGGGATCATCGTCGTCATTCTCAGCCCAGATTACTATATTTACCTGACTTGAAGTGAACGTTAGTAGTATGGCAAGCACAGGTATTCCGAATGTCAGTACAATAGGTATAGTCTGTAAATATTTGTGTAAACTAAATGGGAGCAACCGATTTGATTGGAAATTAAACTCTATTTCTCTGTTTGCGACCTCTAATTGAAAATGGCCGCGAATAGTTGAGTTAAATTAGTTAGTGTCCCCATCTTCTGAGGAATATATAGCTCAATGTTTTCCGAGGCAATGTCATTGTTTGATATGGTAGTCATATATAGCAACACATCAAATTCAATAGGGGGTTCAATATCTAATTTATGACGGGAGAAGAATGCTTGAATGGTCCAAGGTCTCGATTAGGGAGCTCATCGTTGATTACGGCCGTCATCATTGTGTTTTTTGTTTTTAATTGTTCTTATATGATTGAAGTTGTAGGCTATTCCCCTGTTTTACGCTATTCTACTGACAATAAAGTCCCGACAATCCGTGACCCAAGCCTCGAGGTAGAGGAAGTTGCCCAAGGACTTGAGCTTCCAACTAGTATGGCTTTTCTTGGAAATGATGACATATTGGTTTTAGAAAAGAACAGAGGAACGGTACAGAGGATTGTAAATGCTCAGACTGTACACGAGCCCGTAATTGATGTCAATGTCGCAACAGAGGTCGAAAGATGTATGTGCGGAATCGCTGTTTCTAGTGACGATAATAATACACAAAGGATCTTCCTCTAATATACCGAAGCAGATTTCAAGGACGGAGGTGAGGCCGTTGGTAATCGGGTATACAAATATGAGACACTAATTGGTAGTCTAGTGAAGAAGGAGTTAATCTTGGATTTACCTGCTTTTCCAGGACCCCGACATAACGGTGGTGCTATTATATTAGGGCCAGATAACAATAGTCTGTATGTCCCCGTAGGTGACGTAGACGGATCATTCAACCCAAATGGTCAATTTGTTAGAACTTTGACCCAAAACTATGTAAATTCGAGTCTTGTCGATGGGAGAAGCGGGATCCTTGTGGTTGGTCTAGCTGGCAGCCCTGTCACTCACCCAGGCATCTTGTGTGCCCTTTCTCCCCTTCCTCTTTCTTCTGTTTCTTTTCTCCTTCCCCTCTTT
>JBPCNB010000742.1:0-2137 GCA_051001675.1 Nitrososphaeraceae archaeon
CAGGTAATTGTGTTAGTTAGAGATCCTGTTCTCAGCGGGTCTTGGTAAGAATATGATTATGAAAGTCGAAACAGGGGATGATTATCTGCAGAAAATAACAATGACACGAGCTGAAAATGCATTTTACCTGTTTTAATTAATAGTGATATTGCGAATAATATCACGAACCTTATTCGAAGGTGAAGAATTTTATAAATCCTATCGATGAATAGCACTATCTATGGAATGAATAACTATTTCGACTCTATAGAATAAAATAGGAAGTTTATTAGTTATATTATAATAAGATGAGCGAATTTGCATTCTTTCGTTTTATGAGTAGTACCATGCTGACTTTAGAGGAGCAGCAACACAAAGATGAGATAGTTTCACTTACCGAGCAAGTATTAGACGTCAATGGCATCGAATGTGATTCAAAAATATCCAAAATATCTGAAGAACAACTAAGGGAGATACTTGAACAAGTTAGGAAGCTTCGAAAGAAAAAGAAGATTGAAGAAAATAATGAAAGAGAAAGACAAGAACTTGATATTTCGGTACAATGATGTACAAATGTCTAGGAACAGCCCTTCAGCTACCCCCTTGTGGCCATTGATTTATGGTCTTGGAATTGTTGCATTCAGTGTTATTTTACTCGCACTCCGGGCGGGAATAGCCATTTTTCTTATCTTTATGACAATAGGTTTAGCCCTGATTGTATTCTGGGTATATTACAATGCAAGCACAAAGCAGAAAAGTGACATGAAACGCCTCACTAAACAGCCATGTAAGTGTGCTATTTGTAGTCACGAAAATGCAAGCTTTTGTTTAGAACAGAAATGCGCTTGTTGTATAGTCGTGAAAGGAGAAAGCATTAGTGCCCATACCAACAGTCCACTTCAATAATCACTAGGATACGATTCAAAATCGCAGTGTTGGATTGATAGGAGACATTGTATGCAGAGACTGATTCAGTGTAAAATTAATAAATCATTAAAACTATGAATATGAATATCAAATGAAGTTCGACTTTTTTAGTAAAAAATTCAAATGTGAAAAATGTGGGAGTAAATTCAGGAATGAACCAGAACTAACCGATCATCAACATACAGCTCATGCAACCTAAAAGGCTTTATTAACCCTAAATATGTTGGTTGGGATGGTCGTTGCCGTAATCTTTTGGCATATCCAATTTGAAGATATTATCGAGATTATTGACAAAACGAAGAAAGTGCCAGATAAGATAGCCGTATAGAGTTTATAGATTTGTTACTGTATAAAATAATTTAATGTCTTTAGAAATCGAATACCCATGTGAAACCTGCGGTATGGTATTTGACTCGCAACAAGATCTTGAACAACATGCTGACGATAAACATATTGGAATGGTCTGATCCTCCGTTACGATAGATTTCCCATACTGGAAAGAATTGTTGGTAATGAGCATGCACTGCAGATGATCGTATCGTCATTATTATTAGAACACCGAAGTCGTCAGAGAGTAAATTCCGATCAGATTACCCTATCTTACTGATGCCCCTCACTGGAATTATTGATAACAGACTACAACGGGGACCACCTTTTAAGCACTGTAAGCATCTTCTTTAAGGAAATTAAATTAGGAGAATAGTCCTAACATGATACAAATGGTAATCGCAACTAATAAAGCGAACCGAATTCCGTCATGGGCTATATTAACTCTGTTAGGATTAACTTTGGTGAGATTGGGTTCATGTGCAAATTTTGCTAACGCCTCTAATGTGACCACAGAGGCATGCTTCATTGATGTTTAATACTCATCCTGCCGCTCCAGCAGCATCTAATACAACTTTGACGGATGAGTTATGAATGAATTTAGTCAAAAAACAATAATTATTTATTCTCGGTATGATTATATTATTATATTATATAATTTAAGGCGTAAATTATCACATAATTTCTATTATGCATTTAAACCTTCGCAGATAAAATGTTTCTGTTTTCTGGTATGACTTCTCAACAAATACCATAGTTTAGGAAAATCTTTTAGAAGGAGGTAGATAATCGTACAATGATGTCTTACCCAAAAGACGTCTTCTCCAGAATGTTTGGAGAGGTAGGAAGATTTGAAAATAATTTACTTTATCCCAAGGAGGAAGAAGAGACGAATGTCCAAGAG
>JBPCNB010000743.1:0-1386 GCA_051001675.1 Nitrososphaeraceae archaeon
GGAAAGGGTCTATGCATGGCTCCTTTACGAACTAAAAGACCATTCTATTTTCTTTTATTGTCATCGATGACAAAATATGATCGTAATTAAAGCATGAAATTTTCTAATTTTAATAGAAATAGATCTATAGACCCGCTGTGAAATCTGCTGCCATACACGTCTAAGTTCATGGGCTGGTGAAATGATCGTACCAAGCAAGAAGTGACAGAAAACAAATGAAATGTGCTTTATATGATAAAGATTTGTCGGAAAAGGATTTGGAAACGCATATCAGAAACATACATGAAGGTCACAAACTTGCTACCCGTATTTACTTGTTTTACAGAAAAAGAATAGAAGAATTGAAACAAACAGTGGATATGTCCCATGGCCCTAGCGGTTAGGAGTAGACTTTTTTCGTATTTTTTCGCAAACCTTAAAGGTATTCGTCCTTGAATATCAAGATGAGGGCATAATGACACTATCAGAAAACGACTTACTGGTGAGAATAGCAGATCACGTCGCAAAACTATCCGACATTGTAACAAAGCAATCAAAGACTATTTTAGACCTAGATTCCAGAATCAACGATTTGGAAAACAGACTCAAACCTTTTGAAAAAGCAGTAGAAAATCAACGTGTGAGAAAAAAACAGAAGAAATGACAACATCTTGCACTCCTGTGGTAGAAGAAGAAACATTGCAAGGCAATTACTTAATCAAGAGATACATTACTCGAATAGGATTACCGATTAGTATCGTATAGCACACTAGTCTTGAAGCAAGACTTTGTGATGCCTATTATTGATTGTCAAGACGCTACTTTGAATATCATGAATTGCTGATGGTATAGCCTATATATTTCTGCATTTAAATAGTAGAGTTCATATAGAATGAAGGCTTAAATTCATTTTGCAATTATAATGTCTAATCCATTTAAACGACGTGGTGATCCTTTTAGAAAAAGAACCCCAGAAGGAGAGCCACTTGAAGGTACAAGCTTTTCTAGACCTTTGGTAAGAATAGTTGTTCCCATCATTATAGGTATTATAATAATTTCGATAATAGCAATTTCAAGTGTTAGAACAGTAGATGCAGGTAATAGAGGAGTATTGGTTCAATTTGGAAATGTGGATACTAATAAATCCTTAGATGAAGGACTACACTTTGTTGTACCGTTTCGTGATAATGTAGTCCAAATGGAAGTGAGGACACAAAAAATTGTAGAAAGTACGAGTTCTGCATCCAAGGATTTGCAAGATGTAAGTACTCAAGTAGCTTTAAACTACCATTTGAATCCTGATAGAGCTCAAATTGTTTATCAACAATTAGGATTTGATTATGCTAGCCGAGTGATTACACCTGCTATACAAGAATCTGTAAAACAAGTTACTGCTAGATTCAATGC
>JBPCNB010000744.1:0-7153 GCA_051001675.1 Nitrososphaeraceae archaeon
AACTTAGACCAAGACAATATCACGGTAAAGTTGGACATTTATGAAGGAATTGTCGCATATGCATCAGTTTCTATACAAACACCAGAATCAAAGATTGCGCCTTCCAAGATTAATGACTTCCTAAAAACTTATTTGAATAATTAGATTAGAATGTGATTTTAATTAGTATCTAATGATTCTTGCATTCTAATAACCATAGAATCTTACAAGCAAACCCTATTAATCCGACACAATTGGTCAAGATAACAGAATTGAATTCTACTCCTTTTGTGATGTCATTCTCCTACTAATAAATCCATGAAGAGACTTAGGTATAATTGGATTTCTATATTTAATATTCCTATAATAAACATAGTTCTGGCGGCTTATATTTTGGGAATTTTTTCAATATAGTAGTTTTAATGACAGAGGATAAGAGTTACGTCATGTTACTGTCCAGACTGATTTGCGTTTACGCCTATATTGTAGGTCACAGTAAAGCCTTGTTCATCCTTATTTAGTTTAAGCATCAAATGCTGTCCAGTATTTGTTTGGATTAGACCATCATTTGAAGGCCCAGAATAAATAAAATCCTCTTCATTTGTCATGTCAACGGGTCCATGATTGCTGTATGGAGGTTGAGTATGGACTTGTTCATTTATAGAATTGTTAAGATAAAACTGTGATGTCCATTCCAAGGTTTCGTTTGATCCCTCAAAGTTGCGAACCTTGACGTGTATATGAATTGCCCTGCCCTCATACCAGCCTGGATAAATTGTAATGAATTGAACAGCCCCATTCTCGTCTGTTATTTGGTATCCACGGAGGAAATTGTTTTGTCCAGTCCGAGCATCCTGGACACCAGAATAGACACCCTGTGAATTGGCAAGCCAGATGTCTACTTTTGCGTCATTAAGAGGAGTGCACGATCCAACACGATCTTCATCTTCGTCTTCTACATCATACACATGAAGAACAAGACGCAATGGAATACCTTCTTGGATAGAACCATTAGAAGTATCTGGTCTAATGTCAGAACGGTTAGGCATCCCATCAACGAAATACGGTCCTTCAATTTGTTGTGGTGTGCCTTCTATTTCTATTAATGAAGGTGTCAATGTGCAAGTTAGGTTTGTTGACGCAGTCTTCTGAGTTGTGGATAGTTCGGGAGGAGGCAAGGGGAATTGTTGCGGTAATGGGGGAAATGTAGATGACCCTACTGCTTGGTTGAACGATATAGGAGTAAACAATCCTGAAAATACGAATGCTATTACAGTTGCAGTGAATTTAGTGACAAGACTTTTTCTCATTTATTTATGATCGTCACTATTATTCTTAACTCTTCGTAGTGAGTAATCTTATTTTTTTGACTGCATTAAGTTTGCTGTATACATTTTAAAAATTTATTGACGAGCAAATACGGTATTCGGCTAGTCCCTCGATCTACAGAATATATACATTCCCATTTCCTGAGGAGGATGACGTTGAAAGGTCAAAGAAATTCTAGTGATCTCTTTGGATGGAAACTAGAAAAGTGGTCTGGATCAACTGGTATTGGTATGGAATACTGGACAATGAATCCTATATTATACTCTATTACGACTTTTAGGTATAATTCACTTTTGCAACCTTATTTCTTATTCACTTGTGAAAGAGTTTTGTCTGTCTGTTGCAGCAGATTTAGTTGATCTACTACATCCCAATGTTCTACAATTTTTTCGTTCTCTATTTTGTATAGATCTGCAGATCTTATGTTTATTTTTTTGTTTGTGGGCGGCATTCCTTGGAATTCTCCTTTGTGTGTCCCAGTAAAATTAAGGAAGACTACCATAATGTCATTTTCTACCACTTTGTGTTCTATTTTTGCCTGGATATTGGGGAACGCCTTAAAGTGAGCACTTAAGGATTGCTTGAATCCTTCACTTTCTATCGGAGGATTCTCCTTAGCAAAATATCTTTCAGCAGCTGATGTGTCGTGCTTATTAAAAAATCTTCTACAAATGATTTAACAGAGCCTTATTTGTTGATAAGGACATGGAATAAGCATACTTACCCTCCCCTCTCCATACTGATATCCATTACTTATAACCCTAATAACATTTTGAGCTAGCTTCCCATGGTTTGCCGTAATATGTGTGAGAGAATAAGCTCCAAGATTGTAGTTGGCGAGTCACATTATTTGCTTGGCAAGAAATATTGTAGAAGGTGTGATTGTTACTTTCTAACTTCGAGGGCCTTTTGTGAATGTTGCGGGTTGCAGCTAAGGGCTACTCCAGTGAAAGGAGAATATAAGGCAAAAATAAGAGCAAGGAAGAGATTGATTCCGTATGACTCTATTGTTTCCCAGTGAGATGTGTCGTCTTATTGTTTAAATGCTTAGCTCCGATCTTCGTTCCCTTTCTGTTTATACTTGTACATGCGGTCAACTTTATCCCAGAGTTTCGGCGCCCGACTTTCTAAGCGTGGTATTTTCTTATGGGCAACTTTGTCTGCCATAAAGCGGACGAGTATAACGCGAAGGTCCATAAGTTCTTGGGTAGTTAGTTCTTCACCCACACTTGCCGCCAACCCATGTAGTAACAATGACAACTGGCTGCACAGGAAATACTAGTGGGAAAAATAAGTTAAGGTGTAGTTAGTATTTTATCACGATATCTTTACCATCTGGTTCTTCTCCTATCCTATGGAGACCCATACAACAGATCTTTCTTTGGCCTATTCATAATCATAGGTCCACATAAAATCCTTCGAATATCCTCATCTTCTATCAATCTTGCACTTATTTCCAACATTTGCTCCACTGGTATAGCACCTGAAGAGATTTCATCATTATCCAGAGCCTTTAAAGTCCAAAAACACTTACTTACTCTATTTATGATATTGAGGCTATGAAATACGACTTTACCATAATTTGATAGAGTATAATCCCCCCTTTTCTTTAATATCAAGCCCGTTTTGTTCACCAATCTAGACATATTGCTATAGAACTGCTTCCTTGTCACTTTTGTCTGTGAATTAAGGAAATCAGATGTTATCACCTGACTGCTATCAGTCAAAGTAGTAGTTGCAATCAGCTTAAACAATTTCAGACCAACAGGATTTGATAATGCCTTAAAAACGTCTTCCTCTCGGGAGCTTATGATTCATTGCCCTCCTTTTCTTTTATCCTCTGTTCGACACCCATCAGAGCACCCATATAGGAATTCAGCAATTTCATTCAGTTGGATTTGTTTTATCAGTCTAACTCTTTAAATTTAGTTGGATATTTTCTTGTTCATTCTTAACTTTTTGTCATTATCTAATCTTTTTATCTTAAGAACGGAAAGTATCTATATAGAATAAATCAGGCTCTCCGTACCTAAGGATATGGTCGACCATAAAGATGGGTCCGTAAAATGAGATCTGTCGTGTTAAGAAACAGAAAGTCTAGGACCCGTAATAATGCACATCTTGTTGTTTTGGTAGTCATTGTTTCTTAGACAAGCCAGGCCATAATTCTTAGCATAAACTCAGTAACTCCTAACCCAGTTGCTTTCTTGACCCAGAGGTGCTTATGTTTGAAATTATGTTTGGAAGGGTTGTAAAACCCTGGTAATAGAAGAGAATCATAAAGTAACTTTTCGTAATCAAAGATTGATTTCTCTATTCCGCCTTTTCTTGGTAAGCCTATGATGTGATTAAAACAACAATCCCCTTTTGTTTTGATATCTTCTTGCTTGTGCTGCTTTGGGTCCCAAATCCAGAATGGTTTATCTCTTAATTGTAATAAGAGTTGATTCTGTTCAGGACCAGATTGTGATTGAACTAGTTTCTGGAAATCTTTGAATGTCACTATACTAGTAATGTGCTACGAAATCTATTAGCTTTTGCGGATACTCATTGCAACGGCTGATGGCACATGAAAACAAGATTAGTTTTAGGTGTTCATTCATGTGCAAATAGCGCATGCTTCTTACGAAAACAGTATGTTTGGGTTTGCTTATATTACCAGGATGACCTTAAGAATACTAAAGATACTTTCAAGAAACAGGTTGACTGGAAACCCAAAAAAATTCCCATTTTGATGTTCTTACGGGTTTCCGCCAGCTTACTATTTATTTTTTTGCTTAGGCTTCTATGCATTCTATTACTACATCGCATTGTTGTTAGGGTTAAGAAGAACATAATGTCATGAATAAAAGAGAGCAAGTAAAGTATTGAAGTTAAAAGGCTGGCCTGATCACGACTATAGGTTGATTGCGGCATCTCAAAGAAACCTACAATAAGAGTAAAGCGATTAATTCGAGTAAGTGTCACAACTATCTCCGCGGTTGTATACTTTCTGCAAAAAGTTGATCATGTATTGTTGCGCCTAATTCTGTTCTAATACAAGAATACAGTAAAGTCCCTCACGCGTAAGTCACTGGAAATCACTACGTATCCAAATACAGTGAATTAGTTCAATATTTATCTGATGCAAGCCATTTTAGGTAAGGGTTAGTTTATGAGGATAATGTATCCGTTATTGGCAAAGAGAAATATGCTCGTTATATGGAGCTGGATTTTTGTGATAAGCATATCGTTATTGAATATGAATATTGCAAATCCAATCCAAGCTGAAACAGGAAAAGGAGAAGATGTCTTTAAAGTTATTATGACAATATTTGGAGTGGATAAATCAAAAGGTGATGTTGTTGCAATTGTTACTGCAAATAATGGTGAAGCCTCAAGAGTGAAATTCCTGGATTCAGAAGCACCGTATGTAGTTCCAATAAACTCTAGTGGTCGAGGTGGTAGCAGTAGCCATCTTGTAGAGTACGTGGCAACGTTTCCAAATGTTACTGTAACTACAGGTGACGAGTATAAGGCATGTGTATTGACAACTAAAGATTTGAATTCGGACGGCTTGATATGCAACACAGGTCAAAACTCGCCTGCTAATCGACCAGAGTTTGTAGATATTTCGTTGAATGCAACAACAACCAGCCCCGAGGATAGACTAATGGAAGAGGGAGAAGATAGGACCGGTGAGGATGAGGATGACCGCTCTTTCTTGTCGGTAAATTAGTGTAACTAACCAACACTGGAGCGGTTGTAGTTTTATTCATAAATAAAAAAGCTGTAGTATTAGGGGAAAAACCCCTGCACCCATCTCAAGTAACAGCAAAGATCCTATCGTGTGCCATTGTTGTAGTTTATACATTATCATTATTGATTGAAGCAGCAATCGCCTTTTGTTCTTCTGTCTGCTTGCTCGTGATTGGCCTTATCCAATACCAAAATGGTTCATCACAATCTATGCAATAGTTGGAATTTTTGTGGACCTGAATGAGATTTACTAACTTTGAAGATCTTTGAATTTCACTATATATTCTATCCTTAATCTTGTAAGAAACCTTTTTTAGCTTTTTAATAATGTCATTAGGAACTCCTGATCGCTTAAATAAATCCATCCTCATCAATGTTCTAGAATACAAAATATGGTCTTGGAGTTACCATAGGAATAACTCTTGTTACAACACTTGCTGCTACGACTCCTATACTGATACAATTACAATCCCCAACCAACAGCGTCACTGGAGTGGAAGAATAAATAGATGCAGAAAAAAAGCCTAGATTCTTCTCCTGATGAGACAAGATCATTTGAGAAAGGAAAGATTGACCTTGCAAACCTTGGTGATATCACCATTGGCAGGGGGTCATTTGAGCCAGGGTGGAGTTGGGAGAAGTGCATCAAGCCAATAGTGAAGACAAATAGCTGCCAGGTCAGACATACCATGTATATCATTTCTGGCAGAATGAAAGTTGTAATGGATGATGGAACAGAAAGTGAAAATGGTCCTAGAGATGTTACTGTAATTCCTCCAGGACACAATGCATGGGTTATTGGAGACAAACCTTGTGTATCTATCGACTTCACAGGAGCCAAGGATTACGCAAAGAAGGCTTAGTTTATTTAGAAATAAATAAGAAAATAGGGGGCAGACCGAAAGACATCCCATATTTCTTGATCATATTTTAGCCTGGCCCAGTGATCGATTAGTAATATTCAGATAGTCTATTGGGAAATCAGAAAACGCGGTTTGTTGTTTCGTGGTTGAGTTCTCCAGTTTCATCTTCTTGCTTTTCCTCTAGCTGATCTCGGTCTTCATCATAATCAGGTTCCTTGCTTTCTATGCTACCATTTATCTTCCTTAGTAGACATTAGTTTCTCCTTGCTAGTCTGAACAAACTTGATAGCATCAGTAATAACAACACCATTTGTTGTTAAATCCATTATGTATTTGTAGCAATCATTGATAAGAGATAATGCTTGTAGTCTTGTTCTGTCGTCACCCGTTGTTATTGTATTGCTATTATCATTATGGTCTTGACCATTCTGTCTAGTATTATTGTTAGCAATCTGCCAGCTTAGCTTCAATACTTGATTCATTCCCGTAAGACAGCGGTGATATTCTTCAGGAAGTTTTTGTTGGATATGTTTTTGAAGATTCGCTTGGGCATTTTGTCTGAGATATTGAACATCTCTACTTACAGTTGATTGGTCTATTTGTAGTTCTTCAGCAACATCCCAGTGACTATATCCTCGGACAAGTAATTGCTGTACTTTATTGCGTCTCCAATCTACCATTTTTCCTTTCTTATTGCTACCATTAGAAGACAAAGACCTATGTTGTTATCCTGGTCTCTTGGCTTTTAGCTTTATGCATTTTGAGCTCAGATTATGCATTTTTTGAGCGTGAGAAAATGGGGTTATGCATTTTCGCGCTTGACTTATCCTGAAACTATATTATTAATGGTGAGAAGTTAGTTTTTGGCTTTATGCACTTTAAGCACGCATACCCAAAGCAAATCACATGCTAGAAGTGTGACACGATAATCATGTGTGGACCCATTTCTTATCCCTATGGGTTTTCCTGATTCGGGTTTCAATTACTGAGATTACCCTTGGACCTAATAGGATGACTGAGCCACCCAAATATATCTTGCAGTACATATTCTGGTATCAGCCCATTCTCAGTGAACCATTGCGATGAAGGGTGGAATTCATGGCCAAGGTCAGGGTAGGTAACTAGATAATGATCTGGATGTTTCACTTCCGTTAATCTTTGCTGCAAGAGTAGTGCCTGTTGTACTGGAGTTTGTGTGTCATTTTCTCCATTCAATATTAGGATGCCTGTACTTGGCGGCACTT
>JBPCNB010000745.1:0-3211 GCA_051001675.1 Nitrososphaeraceae archaeon
GTTGTTATTGCTACCGTCGACAATGTTTTCAAATCATACTATTTGTTATATCTACTTTTTTAGTTGATATAATTTATCTTATATTATGAATATGAGGATAGGGTGGGGGAAAGATTGCTAAAATTCCAAATTTTTCAGGTAGACCAGTGATCTCCTAGATTAGAAAATATTGCTCCTCCCAGTAACTATAATGATCATGAAGTGCTTTAACTGCTACTTTGAGTTCACTCCAACACTTTCAGAACCTGTCTGCAAGCAATGCAGCTTCTGTTATTATTGTAGAGACTTTGCATGTCCTCATCATAATGAATGGATAAATCCCTCATGATATCAGAGTAAGACCATTTTTACTCTCTCCCGACGCCCGTATAAGGAGAGGATTTGCCGATAGTTTAAAGTCTGAAGAAGACAAATACCTATTCCTTAAAATGCTAAATGATTGTCAGAAATATGCTTTGGCAATAAATGCTAAAGAAACACCTTTTCTAACAGAACCTTTGATCATGGCTCTCCTGTTGGCATAACATAAAATGTTAGATTGGTTGTTGGATCAGGTCTCAAGATACAGAAAATGAAACGCTGTAAATAGTTGGATAGTAAAAAGGAATACAAATCTGGCATAGGTGAGATACGTGACTTAAGTATCCCGATATGTTAGAATCATTTTGACCAGAAGCTAATCATAGACTATTCACACAAACGGCATAATACCCAGCATTAGCTATTGTCACGGGGCATTCAAGCTCTGACTAAGATTTCAATAGGTGAAAATACATGCAACAAAACTCTCCAGAATCTGTAAATTGTGTTACATGTGGTAGAGTGCAGACTGCTATCACAGACCACGAATCTGCAGAAGTGATTTGTAATAATTGTGGCATGGTTGTTTCCGACAAAACCATGGTTGACAGTCCAAGAGATTGGCATTCATTTAGTTTGAATGAAATGGAAAGCAGAATAAGAGGTGGTGGGACTCCTAGCTCATTGTCACGTCATGACAGAGGTCTTGCTACGATAATTGGTAGGCCTAACGTAGATGCATCTGGGAAAAAACTAGATTCCAGTACGCGCTCTACTTTTGATAGGTTAAGGACCTGGGATGCCAGAACTCAACTTGACTCTTCGACTGATAAAAATCTCTCTAGGGCTTTTTCTGAGCTTTCTGTACTAAAGGATAAACTTGGATTATCAGATTCAATAATAGAGAAAACTGCATATATTTACAGAAAGGTAGAAGAAAGAGGTTTGATTCGTGGTAGAACAATTCCTGGAATGCTGGCGGCATGTTTGTATATTTCATGCAGAGCAACAGGAACACCTAGGACAGTAAAGGATCTAGCTTCCAAAACTAACATCAAGCGTAAGGATATTGCTAGAAGTATAAGATTAATAACACGTGAACTGGAAATAAAAGCTCCAATCTTTGATCCGATGAAATGTATCGCTAGAATAGCTAATAGTTCTCAAATAAGTGAGAAAACAAAGCGCCACGCATTTGATACTATGAATCAAGCGATCAAAATGAGGATATCTGCGGGAAAAGACCCAATGGGCCTAGCAGCGTCAATCCTCTATATTGCCTGTAAAAAGACAGGGGAGAACAAAACTCAGGGAGATATGGCTAGGGCAGCAGGTGTCACTGAAGTAACTATTAGAAACCGAGTCAGAGATTTAGGAAAGAACCTTAACCTACCTAAAGTATGATAGTCCATTTAGGTCACTCCACTACGAGATTATCTGGATTTTTATTTACTTTCACTAACTTCCGCGCCAGCTAAAATTCGCAACTGCTCCAGACCTCGTTGAGAACTGATGGGGCAAATCTGGGTCAGACCAATGACTGTCGCTTGGTGCCAGAGCGAAAGTCTCATTTTCCATTTGAAATGCAGATGCAAAGCCTGCTCCCTGTAGTGTCATGGTGCGGCCTGACTCATTTTTCAACTGCTCGGATTTGATCTTCCCGAAGCTACCAACGGCAGCAGTTAGGTTATTTCCATCATTAATGTCGATTTTAGTGCTCAGAGTAGGCAGCCATTTAGAAACGAGCTGGGATATTATCTGCATAGGGCCACCCTTTCTCCCCTGAAAGACGTTTTCCAGTTGAGAATTCAACAGTCGATCATTTGATTTGCAAGAGGTATATTTTTGAGAAGTCTTAGCAATAGAAGACGAAGAATATGTAAAGGATGTTTATGCTCAGTGAACACTACAAGGTCAGAGAAACTGAATACAATATAATTTAGCCGATCTTGTTACACCACTATGCCACTTACTATAATGTCAAAGTTATCACGATAGCAAAAAAAGAAAGGGGAAGATTGCTATTCTTAGTGTTGTTACCCTAGAATAGACAGTGTACTTCTCTACTCTTACCAGTTTTTCTATTGTACCAAATATCGGTGTGTTTCCAAAGTGGTTATTGATCTTACTTGGATCAGCCCATATACTCAGGACATTATTATCTATTCTCTTAATACTAACAGGAACATCGTCTACTGGTCCTTGTCTCATCGTTATAGTAGCAGTTCCATTGAAAACTGATGTTGTATTATTTGGGTTGGACATATTCGTAAGTTCGAAGTTGTAGATCTCGTGATCATGCTTTACAGATCCGTTGGTCATAACCATATTGAATTTTGAATGAAATGTTGCATTTGGAAGATTACCAGTCACGGCAGTGGCATTTGCCGTAGTATTGGTGATTTGATCGCCTCCTCCTCCCTGTGTTTTATTATCCATAGACACACTCCCTTCCCAAAGACCTGAAACTATCCATGTAGGATTGCCATTTTCATCATTTTGTAAACTTGCGATTGTTCCGAACGCATACAATCCTGGCTGCATCATCTTATTATGATGAGAATATCCCTGCTTTTGTTGTGGATAAGCCATAGCGCTACCTTGTATCACTCCTGATACCAGTATCGCTGCACATACAATGAATAATGCCGAGAGTAATTTTGTTTGTATCATTGCAGATAACGCTAGTTAAACCTCATTATTAAGCTTCCATGTCCCATGTTACGGTGCTACATAAAGAGTGAGTCTAGGCATCTGACTTGAACATTCGGTATTTCTCCCAGGATGAATGGATTAGAAGTTGCAAAAGAGATTTTGGCAGTTAATCCACACCAGAGGATAATATTTGCTTCTGCCTATCTTCAAGACGTATTGATAGACTCTATAAATCAGCTAAACCAAATAGTAGAAA
>JBPCNB010000746.1:0-4085 GCA_051001675.1 Nitrososphaeraceae archaeon
CGCCCACAGGTAATGCAACAACTACAGTAGTAAACAAGACCACAGTACCATTTAATCAAACGATGGTAACAGGTGGTAGTAATCAATCACAACAACAACAAACTAGCAATGCAACAACACCAACACCACCTCCACCTACTAGCAATACTAGCACAGGAGGACAAGGTAACCAATCACAACAACAAGGCAGTGGTAATCCATTGAGCAATATCCCTATAATAGGAGAGCTCTTCGGTGGCAAGTAATAAGAATCGAAAATAAATCAGGCTCCTCCTACAGACCAATCCCATTTTTTTTAGTGATTGTTAGCTATACGTCTCCATTATTCAAATATTTTGTTGTTCTATTATAATGTAGTAATAGAGGATAGAAGTATGTGATAAGTTTCCAAAGGGAAACAAACATGCCAGGGCTTGATCTCCCTTCGTTGATTCCTCTATTGCTACTTTGACAAAAACCTTTCAGCTTTGTAAGGAGCTTCCTCCATTCAGAACCAATTACAACTGCAAAAGACTGAATGGCTAGATTAGATAGATAACTCAGGTATCCTTATAACGTTATTGTGCTACTATTCCATTGACTCTTCTATCACTACTCTTGTTAGTTTCTTGGGTTAATAGCAAAGATAATATCAGTCAGGCCGATTTTATTCTCTTATCTACTTCTCTAATCAGGTCTTTAATGGATATTGGTTTTTGAAAAAATAGATCCTTATCCAAGGCACAATATTCTTCATTTCTAAGTTCTTGGCGATATTTCTCACTTGCTGTTAGAAAACACATCAAAACATCAGGATCTAGTTTCTTTATTTGCTTGTATAGCTCAAAGCCATCTATTCCTGGCATTATAATATCAAGAAGCACAAGATCGTATATTTTTGGTCTGAAATTACGTAATGCTAAGACCGGATCATTAAACGTGTCTACATCAAATCCAGCCCGTTCTAAAGCCATCCTAATTATCGTTGTCATATCAGGCTCATCATCCACAAATAAGATGCTCTTTCTCTTATTGCTAGTAGATGATAGTCGTGACGTCGCTGATCAGGCTATATTCTGACCATATCGTTTATTATGATTATAACAATCATTAATGCTGCCAATACTATTATTATTGTTCTAACTCTGCATTTATCCTTCTTACCAAGTCATTGATCTCAACAGGTTTTTGAATAAAACATTCTATTTCTATTGCTGGAAATGCTGCTCTTAATGCTTCATAGTTTTGATAAGTTGCAGTCATAAAGTATACCTTAAGTCTACCATCTAGCTTTTTCATTTTATCGTATAGTTCATGCCCATACATCTTTGGCATTCTCATGTCAAGTGCCAAGTGGTACAGTCCAGGTTTGAAGGATGACAAAGCAACTTCAGGGTCATTGAATGTTTGAACTTCAAATGGGCCGCTAGCTTCTAACCCCATCTTTACTGTTAAGGTAATATCAGGAGTGTCGTCTACTGCCAATATCTTTCTTTTACTATTTTGGCCAGTCAACACTTTTAGTTGTTGTAAACTAACAAATAAATTGAATAGTTCTGCTGATATACCACACTAAAGATTAGGACAGGTTATCTCCTGCCAACATTGAATTGCTACTCACAAAGAAGATTTGTCAAAAGAAGAAATTGCCAGACGGATGGACGACGCCATGAAACACCATCAGCAAAAACAGGATCAGCATTAGAAAGGTGAATCTGTCGGAAGCAGAATCCCCATCAATAGAGGATAACATTGGTTGGTTCGATAGTACGTTTGCTGCAATAAGGACAATAGGTGGCTTTCGTCTTACTAGGTAGTCAGTAAGTTCAAAGACTTCGTTTGTGGTTAACTAACTCACTTCTCTACTTGCATTATGTCTCCTGCATCGATTACCCTGTTAACACATTTACCATCTTTTGAATCCTCAACAATAATGTATTTACCTCGACTCTTATGCATTATTTTTGCTCTTGTAATAACACCATCAATGGAGATAATAGCCCAGTCGCCACTTGGAAGATCCATTCTTGTTGTACATTAGCATATTACTTATTAAATGAGCAACTCTTCTTGATATTATCGATGGTTGTACCATAACTTGTTTAGTCGACGGTGGAGGCAGAATACTTAACAAACACAGGACAGTTACCGTTATCTTGTAACAATTACAATATCATCCCACTGATTTCTTCTATCAAGCATCTGACATATAGTCATCACTTGAATGTTGAACAGACTTCAGAACCTTATCTATTATTTTTTCATGGTCAGCATCCACTTCTGTTGTAACCAAAAGTAAATGGCTATTGTCATCTAATGGTATAGTTATGCGTTTAACCTTTTCATATTCTGCCATAGCATATCTTCCCTTTCCAACCTTAGGAGATAGTGCGTTGCGTAAAGCCCACCTAGCTAATGCTTGTAAATTTGATTTCTTGGTTTCTTCAGGTGAAAGCAGGTTCTTTACACCTTCACGTTGGCCTCCAAACTTAGTTTCTCCGGTATCATCACACACACCGGCAAAACGGATCTTTGGATCAAGGTTTAGAATCTCTTGACATAGCTTTCCATAATCCATGATATCAACAAAAGTCTAAGATTTTACTCACATACTACTCTCTAAGCTATCCCATATCATAAAACCTGTCGATATGTAAACATTGATAGTTCATTTTCACGCTTGACATGTACTTTGACTATTATCTGTAGGCGTGAAGTTTGCCTTATGTATTTTAATCATTGTAGCAAATCCATAGAAAAGAAAGGAAAAAAAAGAAAGGAGTTTGGTCGAGATCACCGCTTCCATCGTTACTTTGCTTTATTTTCTGTTCAGTGTTTGTCTCTGATTCGTCTCCACCGTCATAGTCATCTGTGGCATATGCTGCCATTGGGTGGATAGTTCCTCTGGGAGAGCAATTGTGGAGATACAAGAAATGGTTTCTACACGAAGCGGCTTCAAAGGGATTCAAAAAAGGTGGTTGACATAGAGAGAGGGTATGGGGGGCGACTCTCTTCCATGCCTTGTTTCATAGGAGTCCTAGCCGCTAGCACTGAACTGACTCGATTCGAGAGACTGATTGCCGCTCTCTTCGATGGCGAGCACTTCCCAAAGATAATCAGTCCCCGGCTCAAGAAATTCACTTGGAATCGTTATTTCATTCGCATCAGGTGGCAGATACATACTAAGTCCCATTTTTCCAATCATGTGTGGATCAGGGTCTTCATCTTTCTCGATAATGAGTTGGTAGGCAATGATGTTGATGTCAGAGCCGTCGATAGTTCTATCAACTGGACTCCATCTCACCAGAAGGTCTTCATCCTCCGGAACGACAGCATCCTCAGCAGGTGATAAAAGTTCAGGGCCTTCAGGAATGTCATGAGTCAGTAAGGCAGTCCCTATCGTCTTGCCTTGCTTTTCTCCGACTTCGATTGCAGATCCTTCAAATGTATACTCACCTTCTGGTAGAGTTTCCAACACCTCGACAATAGGCACATCAGCATTTGCCGGCTCGACAGTCTCGAAGAACAGTTCAGTCAGTCCAAGTTGTCCCAGCTCCCCCTCGCCCCTGAAATTCAACACCTTCCCATCTGGACCAGTAACCGTGATTCTGTTCCAACCCTCACTATCAAGGAACCCTTGGAATCCGGTATCCTTGTCCTTCGCATTATGCTCTATGTTCAGCTTGGCCTCTTTGAGAGGTATTGCGGTATCTGAATCTGTGTTCTTCTTTGAACCGTCTCCCGCCAATGCGGCCTGTCCGTTCGCATATATCGCTGCGAGACTAGTTGACAGAATAGCAGCCAGCAAGATCATCGTTTTATTTTTCATACCTGTCAGGGACCAAAAAAAGTATATAGTAATTTTGGTACAAGAGCCTAAATGTACTCAAATAATCAAGCGTGGAAATTGTGGATCATTTAGCTATTTGTACTACAAACACTATATCTCTCAATATTTAACTGCAATGTATGTCCACACGGCTCTGTTAACTTAAGCCATTTGTTGTTACGAAACCCACGAATCTAACTCTATCTGTTTTCATATGTAGATACAAAAGATACATCTTTAGCCAGTTCTTAACATGCTGTCTGTCACATATTTGCAT
>JBPCNB010000747.1:0-2003 GCA_051001675.1 Nitrososphaeraceae archaeon
GAACAAATCCTAGCTTTCTGAATACCAAGGTAAAAGATCCTGGACAGGATCCGGAAAGAGGGTGGATTACCACCTGGAATCACTATCTTAACAGGATTAAACTCTTTTTCAGGTGGCTTTATAATTGCAAGGGTAAAGGAGTCGACGGTAAGGAAATTAGCCAGTCAGAATATGAGACCCTGAATTTGTTAAAATAAAAACAAAGAAGTCTAAACGTCCTAGTCCGTATTTGGAGACAGAAATCTGGGAACGTGATGAAATTCTCTTTATTATTAAATTCGAATCTTATGCATGTAACAAAACACTTGACACTTTTCTGGGATCTAGATGCTAGAAATCATGAAGTGACCTTGTTGAAGATTAAACACATACGCCTCAAGGAATCAGAGCCAGGTTAGCCTCAAGCTAGTAAAAGTAATAAGTCACATTATTTTGACCCATGTGAGCTGCATTATTATTATGTCTTCTCTATTCACCAATTATAGGGGTGCTTGATTACCAACACGCCATCTGAAGAAGAAAAAACGGAGTTGCTTTACGGTGTAGAAGCAGCCGTAGGAAAGGGAGTTTGGTTCATGAAAAACGTAAAGATTGGAATGGACCTATTTGGAGAAAAGAACGGTCCCTCTATCATTATAGAGTTTGAAGAATACAAGAATAATTATATTGATATTATAAAAAGAGGAGGCAAAATACGTCTTATTACGGAGATAACAAAAGAGAATCTTCACTACTGCAAAGAACTAGAAACGATCGTTACTGAAATGCGTCATTTGGAAGGACTAATTGGTGGAATAGCTGTAAGTGAATCTGAATACATGACAACTACTACTCTGAGAGAAAAACAACTATTGACACAAGTTTTCTATAGTAACGCAAATGAAGTAGTTAAGCAAGGGCAATATGTTTTCGATACATTTTGGCATAAAGCCATTCCTGCAGAAGATAGAATTAGAGAGATAGAAGAAGGAATAAAACCAGACTTTATTGAAACCATTAGAGATCCAACTAGAGTACTGAATATTGCTTATGAACTTGTAAAGTCAAGTAAAGAAGAAATATTGACTATATTTTCAACATCTAATGCCTTTTTTAGACAGGAACGTGCAGGCGGTATTGCTTTACTAAATGAAGCAGCAGAGTACAGTAATAGGAATGTTAGAATTCTAGTACCGTATGATGCAAAAATAGAGGAACTAATTAGGTCTTTGGAGATAAATAACAATACTATCAGCAATAAAGATAAAACACAGAAAATAAACATCAGATTTTTGGATCCAGACTTACAAACCAAAATTTCACTTTTAATTGTGGATAGAAAGTCGTCTTTAGCAGTAGAGCTGAAAGATGATACAAAGGACAACATACAATATGCAATAGGGTTGTCATCTTACTCTAACAGCAAATCAACAGTGCTGTCTTATGTTTCAATATTTGAAACCCTCTGGAAGCAAACAGAAATGTATGAGCATTTAAAGGTTCATGATAGAATGCAGAAGGAATTTATCAATATAGCCGCTCACGAATTGCGAACACCCGTTCAACCTATACTAGGATTAAGTGAAATCCTTCAATCTAAAGTAAAAGATAAGGAACAACTTAGACTATTAGATGTGATATCAAGGAATGCGAAGAGGCTGCAAAATCTCACGGAAAACATACTTGATGTTACAAAAATTGAAAGTGACAGACTAATAATTAACAGGAAAATCTTTAACTTAAACGACATAGTAACGAATCTACTTGCAGACTACAAAAAGGAAAAACAATCCAGAAGTTACAGACAAATAAAGTTGTTTTTCTCTGGCAACAATGACAAAAACATTACTATAGATGGAGACAAGGAAAGAATAACCCAAGTCATTTCAAATTTGTTAAGCAATGCTATTAAATTCACAAGTGAAGGAGAAGAAATATCATTGCATATTAAAAGAGATATTCAGCATGTTATTGTTAGTGTTAGAGACAATGGTCGAGGAATAGATCCAGAAATATATCCTAGG
>JBPCNB010000748.1:0-3431 GCA_051001675.1 Nitrososphaeraceae archaeon
TTGCTAACAAGAATGGATCCTTGTCGCTTCAAAATATTGAAAATTGTTATGATCAGGTCTTTAAAGGTGCCAAGCAGGCAGAGAAGGATGAAGCGGGAGCAACTAAAACCCCTGCACCATCACAATAAGCATAGCCATATAGTACTCTATAGTGAGTATATCTAAGGCTTACGGTTTCAATCTTCATGAGAAGACTAGTAGGGCGGTACAAAGGTGACTTTACCTAATATTGCCAACATCCATTATTAGAAAATAGGTAGCAATTCAACTCTCTTGTTAGAACAATTTGGGCATTGGAAAGATGGAGATACCTTAATTTTATACACAATAATATATAATGAAGTACACCAGAGTCCTTTTCAATCCTCACATGCGAGGAACCCTTTTTGTCTCACGAATTGTCTGCTTTGAACATTTTTCGATATTTAACGCCCAACCTTACTTACTTGATACTCGGTAATCCCGTAAATGTCAGCATCATTGGCATATAGACAAAGGTTTATAGCGTTCATCTAAAAACTCATCTGATTAAACCCTTCTGTATGAAGAGTAATATAGATAACTGAGGTAAATTAACATAGTTAATCATTATCTTTATAGTACAACTGCAAGGTATTCTGTATATTTACTGTTATGACAAAGAAAAGGCATCAACAAAGACAACATGAAAAAAATAATGGTAAAGATAAATTTGTCTATACAAAAAATACCATAATAGTAATCGGTATTATAGCAGCTCTTGTATCTACAATTGCTTATTTTGGAGTTAAATCCCTGATTCCTGTAAATGGCAACTCGCCTGTTTTAGGAGCTCCAAAAAACCATTTTGTTAAGGCATCACACCATCCGCAGTCGGGCTACTTTTTTATGGGCCAATCTTCAGGTGGAGCAAGAAAAAATGTCCCAACAACTGGCGGAGCAAATGCTATCAGTAGTACAGGCAACAGTAGTAATACTGACATTTCTACTGGACCAACATTATATGTGTCAAAAGGAGGACTAGAATCAATTCATTTCATAAATGAAGATTATGATACTCACTCAAAACATAATTTCAATATAGACGAATTCAAGGTGCATAGTAAGGATTTGGGATATTTTCAAAGCCAGATTATTACTTTCATTGTAGATAAGGATGGCATGTATGAATATTATTGTTCTATTCATCCAGAAATGAGAGGCAAATTAGTTGTTACCTGACCAGATATGGTAATACTAATAATAACAGAAACGATAATCATGATAGATATGTTAACACAAAGAGTAGCTGTGAAAAAATATATATCTAGTCCAAACACTTATGGCCACGGGAGTCTTATTCCAAAGATGACTGATAGGTGATTTGGTTTTTGGATAGCAAAGAAGACAAAATTACAGAAGAAGAAGGTTATGAAGAAGATGCAGATATTATCTCTGCTTCTCCTACTGCCGCAGCACGTGAAAATATCCTAAGTCTGATGGATGGTTTTATTGAGCAAATAACAAGTATAAGAAAGACTCTACTGGGAGTTTCTATTTCTGCTTTAATTTTAGCTCCTCTTGCTATTGGGATTTCGGTATATTTGATATTACATCCTTCTTTCTTTGCTATTCTTGAAATAGAAAATGAATTTGGACTTGTATTAAGCATCCTACTAGTAGCAGTCCTAATTATTTCATCGATATGGTTTGCATCAGGAATAAGACAGTATAGATCAATAAGTTCTTGGAGCAAAAGATACAATGCGTACAAAAAGGAAAAGGAAGAGATGGATAGAAAGATTGCTTTACAGTATGGCTTGACTATGACTGATAATAATAACAAAAAGTAATCAATAACTTTAGAAATGCAGGAGTAGTATAACGAAGGTTTTTTTTATTATTTTCTCATTTTTTAGTTAGGACGCCGTTGTTCTTCGTCTTTTGGGTGTTGTTGTCTTTTATCTTCTTGATATATATTGTTGGGAGAATGATTATTGCTCGTTTTCCTCCTAGGAAATACCCTCTCATAAGGTTCTAAAATATTTGTACAAAATTCTATTCCTTTACGTGTTGGCTTATATATTATTATTCTTCTTTTTCCATAGGGCATTTCACTTTTACTTATGAATTCATTTGACTCTAACTCGTCAAGAATCGATTTGTGCTTTTTTAAATTCAATCCACAAAAGCTAAGCAGCGTTGTCTGGTTCAACTCGTTGTGTTCCATCAGCTTTAACATAAGATCTTTCACAATGTATATTCTATCTCTATATGATGATTCTGACCCAGACACTTTGATTTCACTATTGCTGTTGAAGTTAGTATAATGACTATCAAGCGCAAGTCTCTTGTATAAATGTAAGTTAACTATGTTCACCTAAGTGCTAGGTTGTGAAACCAGAAAGCTTTGAGACTTGATGGCAGACTAATGATAATGAAGTTTATTAGTTCTAGATTATGCTATTATTTTGCACTAGTCCTCTGATTAGGCATATTTGTCTCATTAACACAGTATTATTATTGAAGGGGTGCAACCATATTATTCTAATGGCAAAGTTTCTTGGTGTGCACTCATTCCATAGTCTTGGTGAGTCGACTGTAAAGGAACTGCAACGGTCTCCTCCTGATGAATTTGGTGTAAAACATCTAAACATATTCTACAACAAAGGGAATGACTTGTGTTTTTGTTATCTAGAAGCCCAAAACAGAGAAGCAGTTGAGAAACATCACGAAAAAAGTTAATCGTTAATCTGAAATGTGACTGCATAACATAATTTTGAAGAAGATGAGGATAGGATCCATCAATAATATTAACAATCAGCCTGTATAAAGAACTAACACGCACAATCATTCGACATAAGATAGTATTGCTTTCCTTTGCTTAAGTTAACTTATTATTCATAACTTAATTAATCGCGTCTTCGTGGGTTGTCCAGAAAATACATAACGGACCTGCTACTTCAAAAGGGATAAAAAGGAAAAACAAGATAATAAAGTGATAAGACTAGAGCTGTCAAATGTGAACATTGTGAAATGGGGTTTGAACACAAAGAACGATTTAGGTCTACATAGCTCATACCTGGAGAGGTGAAAGAAAATTTAAAAGAAAGTCTCTTTATATTTAAATGCAGTCTATACACAGAATAATCTTTTTTATTTTAATTGTTGCAAGTTCTGTACATTACGTGGTTTTGTCCTTAAAATACTTCCACAGCAAGGACAGTTTCTGCCTCTCCATCTGAGAAATATTTCGCATATCTGACATCTTTTATTGCCTTCTGCATAGTAGCTGCTTCGTAGGTTTTTAGTCGCTTTGTATCGGTAGCAAATATCTTTACATGTCATTTAATTTCGATTAGACTGTGCTAGGTTTCATAATGTCTACCAATACAATATAAACTATGATTAACTATGTTAATGCAAGAATTCAAAAAAATAAATGAAGGAAGAAGGAGAGCCCGTTACAATGC
>JBPCNB010000749.1:0-4104 GCA_051001675.1 Nitrososphaeraceae archaeon
ACTTTGGGCTGTAATATCTCTATATACATTGTCACCAATATACGGTTATCTTACTAAATAACTTTTGACTACTTCCTACTACATGGATACCTAGCTAGCGAAGGATACAGTCAAAGGGAAATAGCTCGTAAGGGTCAGGTTGACTTAGCAGCCGTTAACAGAGACATCCAGTACTTACGACAGCAAGCACAAGAAAACCTACAGAAGCATATTCACGAAACGGTACCAGAAGAATATCAGAAGTGTATGGTAGGAATGAAACGCAATCTTAAACAACAAACCTTGGAGATACGTGATAGCGCAAGCGATCCTAAGGTAAAGCTACAAGCAGCAGCCATAGCTAATGATTGCTACAAGTTCATACTAGAAATGTCAACTAATGCAGGGATAGTATCAGACGCGCTCAAATATGTCACCCAAAAGACAGAACAGGTTAACACATTGCAAAAACTAGACGAGCGGATAGAATCAATGGAAGATCGAGAAGAAACAACCAATGGCATATACTAAAGGTATCAGAGAAAACCAATCGTTGGTTGTGAATAAACCGGTTGCCAAAAAAAGTTGAAACCGAACTATATTATGGCCGGTGTTGTCTATTTGCTATTCGGGATGCCGTCCTAAAAGTTGGCGACTTCTGTAAATCATACACTCAGGAGTCTGTAGTACTAGACCCTGGTTTTAGTATTATTTCTTTGTTTAGGAAATTTTCAAAATCAGGATTCAACCATCTCTCTGACTGTATTAGTTTCCATTGTTCACCTATAGTTCCATACTTAAAGCAATTCTCATCCACTGTAACCATCCTGTCCAATCATCGTCATTAAGCACTTTTCTTTTACGCATAGCATATGCATGAGAACAAATAAACAAGATATAATACGCAAATGCTAACTCGTCTGATGGATTTTCAAGTTTATATATGACTTTCTGCATTGATGGTTTTTCAATTATGATTTCTGCCATCTTGCGAACCTTTTCATCCAAGTCGTTGAGAATCTTTGTTTCTATGTCTACAGATAGAACCTGCATTTATTTTCTTGAGAAGTAAAGAACTACAAACATCGTTCCTATTATTCCCAATGCTTCAGCCATACCGAAATATTTGGCTATACCTACTTCAACCATGATTTCTCTTTAGAAGAGGTATTCAAATAGTTGCTGATAGTATCAGATGCATTGAAGTATGTCACCCAAAAAGACAGAAACAATACAAAAGTTAGACGAACGAATCGAGGAAGTAGAAGCGGAAGAGGAAACAACTACCAACGGGATTTTCTAGAAGGTCGACGTATGCAATTGATGGACTGGGATTAAACGCTTTACTCGGGATGTGTTCCCAAGACTAGAGACTTGCTACCGTATGTAGTAGTAGCTTGGCTAAAAGTGTCTAAATATTGGGAAAAATCGCATTATGGTACAAAAACCCTTTTAACTTCACACGTAGGTTATGTTTTACACTGTCGTCGGATGTGGTTGCCAAGGATGACCGAAAAAAACAAGTCATACTCTCTAGACCATTCTTAGTTCTGACGAGGATTAGTTTGGTTTTACCTTTAGGGTTTGTTTTATTACTATCACATTTCTATCCCGCGTCTGGATATTATGGACAAGATGTATTGTTAAGTTTAGATTCTGCAGAATATATGCCTCTTAAAAAAGTAGAAGGAAATCAAGTAGAGGTGTTTGTAAAATATATGGTAAACAATAGTTCGATCATAAATAAACAAATAAACTGTGTAATGAAAGTGTACTACCCTAATGGTACCCTAATTAAGACTTCGTCTCCCCCAGATGTAGTAATCATCACTAATAGTAGTGGTATATGGCGTCATGCTACCACACTCTCACCAGAAAGCAAGATAGAAAATGTAACAGCAGTAGTGCAACTTACCGATATTACAAAATCTTTACCGATTTCAAATAGTGTAACAGTACAACTTGTTTTAGGTGAATCAACGAAAAATATTGCAAGGTTTCAGTAGACGGTAGTAATGGTACCCGCTGCTCATTTCTTCTTATACTTGGACTCTGACAAGACTAAACGCATGGCGTGATCTTTTTACAGTGGATTATCCACACCTGTGAAACCGTTTAATCTTAGGGCTTTATCTGCTCTTTCTTTCTGTTCTTCAGGACAGTATATTTTCTCTAGTAAAGTTTTTGTTATCGATAATAGAGGAATCAAATGGGACGCAAATGCCCTGGCATGATTTTGTCACGCAGGACTTATCACATACTCCTATCCTCTATTACCGCATACGGCGACTACACTCTTTAGAATATAACGGTTTTATACAAGAATAGAATGTAGGACAAAGATTAAGCTTTTTTTTGTTTCTAAAAATATTCAATCCACATGGGGTGAAAAGTTTATCTTAACTATTTTCTATTAAAAAGCCTCCACAATCCCTTAATAGCGACATCTATGGCTATAGAATGGATACTAAACCGTGAATTCAACAATCACAACTATTCAACAAAAGAATAACATACAGAAGAATGAGGGAGAGACATATGCTTATCTTATCCACGGCTATAACTGTTATGCTGCAGTCATCATATCTCCTCCTAAAGCTGGACATGATATGATATTGACTGAACCCTGTCCTATGTGCGATGGATCGGAACAAAGTTTCAGCTGCGATTATTGTTATCAGAAGAATACAATATACTGGGATCAAAGACATTTCGTTGAGAAATAATGCAGTAATAGAGGAATCAATGAAAACGCAATAAACGTTCTTGGTATGCTTTTGTCTCCCCTTGGAGACTTATCACATACATCTATCCTCTATTACTGCATAAAGCGGATGTACTTTTTAGAATATAATGGTTTTAAAAAACGGTTTTAAACATTGTTCAGCAAGAACAAACTAACTACCTATCGGTTGATAGAGGAACCATATGGGGGTACTTATTTAGTCAGTAAAAACCCTGGTATGCTTTTGTCTCCCCTTGGAGACTTATCACATACATCTATCCATATTGCTATAATTTTTTAATACATTCCAACATATGAATACTGGAGGCAAGTATCTAGACATAAAAAGAAAAAATAAAGTTAATCTTCCTACTCTTCCTCAGGTGATGGTCCTCCCTCAGCTTCACCAATAGTTCCATTAGTAGCTAGAACCAGAAGGGGTCCAAATGTTGCACCATTATCTGTACTTACTCTCATAACTGGTGCATCAGATGTCTGATTTGATTCTCACCATGTGACCACCACGCTATCTGCATCTGAGTCTATCTCTGTTCTTGTAGAAGCAGCATCAGTTGTATTGCTCAAGTTAATCTTCTCTCCAAATGTGGCACCACTATCAGTAGATGCTCTAAAGTTTACTTCATCATTTCCTGTCTTATTTGTCCACCATGCTACATAGACGTTGTCACCTGTATAGCCGTAGGGGCCCGACCACCGCCAGGTGCAAATGCTTCTCTTGGAGTTCCAGCAATCATCGTTGTTCCTAAAAGAGCTATTACTGCAATAACAATACCTCTCATAACAAATAGTTTCCTATTCATGTAAGTTTTATAGAAAAATCAGAGTATAAAAGCAATCATTTGTCACAAGTGGAAGTTGCAATGATCCATGTAGTAGCAAAAACTAAAAGCTGTCTTAACGTAAATAACATGAAGTGACTTTCAAAGATCTCCAAAAGATGGTACAATCACAACACCTAGAATCAGCACCGGAACTACAACGCTTAAGAGATAAACCCTTTTGGCAATGGGAACGGACTAGACATGCTGAGAAACACAGAGCGAGTAAAGGCCGTTGTTGCTTTAGCCACATTATAGGCCTACCCAAGAAAGACGGTAAACGCTTACCTATGTTTGATTATGAAGGGCTATTATACAAATCACTAACCGAACCTGGCTACCTCAATAGCAATCCTTCTGGTACTCTAGCGCGTCCTAGTTAATCTATATCAGAACTTTTATAGTATGCTTATAACTGTTATTAGCTTCCTTATAGAGTTGGTTGGCTTCTTCTCCATAAGCTTGTAGTCCATACTGAGTTTCGTCACTGCATGTAACTTCTACAAAGCAGTATTCTATTCCATTTCTCATATATGAGATGTCATTTGATATTTTGGTGAT
>JBPCNB010000750.1:0-1843 GCA_051001675.1 Nitrososphaeraceae archaeon
GTGATACGTTTGTTACCTCTTTCAAATGGTTTAGTCGCTGAGCAAGGTTCATTTCATAGAACTTCTTTTCGTTCTCCCGTCGTATCTTTTTAGTTGTTGTCATGGTATGCTATGCACAACCCTTGCGAGGACACCAGTTAAAATGTGATTGTTTGGGGATTTGCAACTAACTACTGCATCTATATAGAGCATGTTAAATTAAATAAGAGTTGGAAAGGAACGGCTTAATACCTCCTTCATGTACTGCATTCTTCATAAAAACTGTGGCAGGAAAAGGTGCTCATAGAGTAGATCGTAGGAATTTTTCATTCTGCGGACATTAGATTGACATTGTATTTTCTGCTTCACCTGTCTGCCACTATTGTAACTGAAACTTGGTTATCCTCAACCATAGCCAACCCGTTCTTCTTATCAGAATTCCACAGCAAGAGATCGGTCCAATCAGTCACTTTGTCTGCTCTATTTGTAAATGGATTTTTTCCACTCATATCTTCAGCCAGATTTACATGATATAATGATTCAGCGGAGTTCAAGTCTCCCATCTTTAGAGGGTTCAGTGTTACTGCATGAACTACTTTATTATTATTATCAAGCTCTAAAACCACCACCTTCACAGATGATTGCTGTGTACCTGTTTCTCTAGGCAAGTCAAGCGCCACATGACCATCAATTACATGGAAAGGACGTACATCAGCGAGCACTCTCATGCCGTTAGCAGAAAAGAATGATTTTCCTTGCTTTATTATTTCGCTATCAACCCACTCACATGGGCACCTCAACTTTGCGCCAGGAAAATCTGACATTACAAGTGTCGCTGTCCAACCATTATCGTCACCGACCTGAATATTCTTTACGTTATTTGAGTTATAAAGCCAAAGCTCTGTCCACTCAGTCACTTTGTCTGCTCTATTTGTAAATGGATTTTTTCCACTCATTTTATCATCCAAATCCACGTGATATAGTGATTCACCTGTCCTTACGGTACCTATCTTCTGGGGATTGAGGAGAATTGCATGTTCTACTCCATTACTGGATGTTTCGGCGGCTATCAATTTGATGTCTCCTGTTGGTAGATTAAGCAAAACATGACCTCCGATCATCACGTAAGGACTTACATCAGCTATGGGAATTATTTCGCTTCTTTCAAAAGTACCCTTGTCAAATTTTACTGTCTCTATATCCATTGCGATAGGGGTTGTTTCCCTGTACTCTATAATGGAGTTAGGACTGGTGTCAGTTCTCTCTCTATCATTATTTGTGATAATACATGTTCTTGTTTCACCGGGAGGAATACCTCTTGAACTTCTACACTCGTCGAAATCAGAATCGTAGCGGGAGGATGTTGTCTCCGTCACGCTATATGGAGTATTTGATGTGAGTTCAACACTAGTTCCTGACCCTGACCTACCAGGGAAGCTTCCGGGGTTAGGAGACAATTCTGACGGACCGGTCACACTTATTTGGAAATCGCTTGGTCGCAATGTGCCGCCATCGTCATTAACTACTCTTTTTATGACCCTCAGAGTTGAGGATTCATCGTTATTTGTTATAATACAAGTTCTTGTTTGTCCTAGTGGGATTCCAGAGGTGGTATCGCAATCAGATGAATAATCTACATCATAGCCCTCTTGCGTTACCTCCCTGACTTGGTAAGCAGAATTAGGATTTACGGGTAATGAGGTTCCTGGAGTATCTTGAGCTTGGAATGGGCTCGTGACCGGAGGATTGGGGGCTGGACCTGTCACACTTATTCTAAAGTCACTAGGTCCGAGTAAACCCCCATTATCATTAATTACATTTTTGACAATTATCAGGGTTGAAGTATTGGGAGTTGGAGTAGGTG
>JBPCNB010000751.1:0-5815 GCA_051001675.1 Nitrososphaeraceae archaeon
GCACAAACAGCCATGAATCAAACAGGCGAGGGAGCACAAACAGCCATGAATCAAACAGGCGAGGCTTTGAGCAATGCGTCTAAATCAGGCATAGCCGCGAATGCGTCACAAGCAGGACAGTCAATAGCAAACAAAACAGGAGAAGCAGCAACGACCGTTGTAAATGAGACAGGAGATATACTAAGCAATATTACTGAAGGACTTAAGGGAATGCTTGGGATAAAGTAATGGTGAAACTCTAGGAAAATTTACTCACAACCTATAAGCAGATCTTTTCCTTATTACTTTGTTAATTGAATGACAACCTTTGTATCCTCATATCGGAACTAGATTACGCTTAGTCGTAAGAATACGTATTTGAGGTCGTAAGTGTTCTACCCCATAGGACCTGCAATACTGTATGAATCACATTCAAGACATTAAATAATAATAATAATTTAAGAGGAAAATTGGGGATTCTTGACAACGAGAAAAAGAGTGGATAGAGTCCTACCTTCTCTTCTTCTTAGTTGCTCCTTTTTTGGCTGGTTTTAGTTTTGTTGTTGCTGGCTTCTTCTGGACACTCTTCTGAACCTGAGATATCTGTTTTTGTATTTGGTTCACCTGAGACCGAATTTGGCTAATCAATTCAAACTGTCTCTGCCCTGATTTTGTTTGCTTCTGTAGGGCTTGAGTGACTTGATTTATCTTGTTGATGGGGGATGTCTGCTTTTCTATTTGCTTTTGGATATCAGCTACTGACCTTTGGAGTTTCCTTATAGACGCCCTCTTGTTTTGTTGTTTTGGTTGAGATTGGGGTTGCGGTTGTTCAGCCATAGATGTAGGCGTCTGTCCTAGATCATTGGTCCCTTCCCCTTCGACAACCGCTTTATAAACCCCCCCAGCGACCGATGACTCTATTTCAGGCTGATCTTGATCTTCTGTGTGTTCCCGTTCTCTACTTGAGAGGTATGCATCAATATTTTCCTCTGACTCTTGTGACATTATTATGACATTATGCATGGTAATAATTAATTATTGTGGTATTTATATCGAGATAAACACTTTTTTAATATATTATTTCAAAAATGTAATAATTATAATTTATAGTTTCGTCTCAGTTTATCAAACAGAAAAAAAGAAAGGGCAAAAACGTCCAGTTTGGCGAGTATGTGTAATTCGCAATATTATTGCAACAGTTCTGAATAGTGGGCACGGCCGATAAATATCTCATTTGTGCCTGCCGTGATTCTAAAGTTTATTTGTTGATTCGAACCACAATTTCCAGATATTGTTATATCTTTAGGAACTTTAGCACTGAAGTGTCTATCGTTTCTTTGCCTTTTAAGTCATATTTTGTTCTATCTACGGTTCCGCCAGTAATCGTACCTCGAACTAACAATCTGCCATTGACCCTTCACTGTTCCACCTTGTTTGACGGCATTTTAGTGGTTACCTAGTGTAGGTGGACTCTGGTGACTACTGAAACACTTATAGTTTTTCCCGGAACTGGAGATGAGTATGATATTTGCTGGTCCACGGGATTCGGTCTGTGCTGATGCATTATCTAATAGTGAAGGGATTATAGCCAGAGTTACAACAGATAAGGCCATTGTTGAAATTTTTAGCGTCGAACTTTCTTTTCTCATTTTCTATTTTTCTATTCTATTCTAATTTGTACCTTCTATTTTCTTCAGACTCGATCCGTTTCTATTTGTTAAAAATTATTAATTATACACAACAGAAGCTTACCAACAGGACTATGCTCCCGGGAGATAGGACTTACTATACAGTAATTGACTAGAAGGATCAGATCTGAACAAAGGCGCAAGAAGGAGGATAGGTTAGTCCCACTGCTTTGCTTCCCTGATTTTTTATATAATACCTTTCCATAAATCTTTCAATGAATAAAGTCAAGAGTTCACTATTGGCAGCGGCTATTTTAGGTACTATTATTGCTCTTGTTATAGTTCCGACAACTCTAATGTCATCCGAAGAACAGGGAAAACGAACAGCAGAGGCAATGGCATTCATACTCCCCCTTACCGATTTGTACGGTAGCTAGCTAACATCGATTACAATGGCAGATAACAAAACACACCAGCGAATTCTAGTAGTAGATGATGAGCCCGATGTCAACATAACCTTAAAACTTGCTTTAGAAGCTGAAGGATTTGATGTCGATACATTTGATAACCCCAGATTAGCACTATCTTCTTTCAGGCCTGACTATTATGACCTGTTGCTTTTAGATATTAAGATGCCCGGAATGAACGGATTCGAATTTTATAGGGAAATAAAAAAGATAGCTGATACTATCAAAGTATGTTTTCTCACAGATGCAGAATTTACCCGTCATGAGGACTTTTTAAAGGAAAACCTTGAAATCAATGCAAAGTGTTTTGCTCATAAACCTATCTTACTTGATGAATTAGCGAAATTAATAAGAGAACAATTAAAATAGATACACACAATTTTTTGCAATCAAGTTATCGAATTATTCCATTATTATTTTTCTTGACTATTTTTTTCTACTTGAATTATATCTGATGCATCAACTATCTTTTCGATATACATTCCATTTTTCGTATCGTCAATTATCTTATATTTTCCTCTGCTCTTATGCATAATTTTGACCCTAATTATCGCTCCGTCAAGGGATACAATACACCAATCTCCCTTCTTATCATCTCCCATGATTGATCACCTTGTTCAATTGCTTTTAACAAGCTTGTGACGAGGTACTTCTCCAACTACCTTACAAGCCTGCATTTTTTCTCTATGGAGTTTTACGTTCGTTTTCTTCCGCTGCGCAGCATCCGTTCTAGTCGAGCCTCTCATTCTAGTGTCCTCCTTAGTTGTTTCAGTTGGACACATTATTAATCTATACCCGTTTTTTCTTCTCTTCGAAGCTCCTTGACGGGAAAGGAACTCTCATCTAACTAGCAGCCATGTTCCTCAGCTGGATCATCCTGAGTAGCTTCACTCCTATCTTCCACGAATTTCATGTAAAAGAGGAAATATATTATTTATGAATAGGACTCAAGTCCTATCATAGTGAAAGATAGAGGGGGATTCACAAAAATTTGATCTCATCGTAATTGGGAGCGGTTCGGGGCTTGATGTAGCAAACGCAGCCTATCGGCATGGCCTTGAGGTCGCCATCGTCGAAAAGGATAAAATGGGTGGAACTTGTTTAAACAGAGGGTGTATACCATCTAAGCTACTAATACATAGTGCTGACGTCGCCGAAACAATAAAGAGAGCACATCTTTTTGGTATCAAAGTCGACAATTTTGCAGTTGATTTCCAACAAATTGTAGAGCGTGTGAACAAGATTACTGATTCATGCTCTGATCAAATAAGAGATGCTTTTGAAGATATAGAAAATCCCAAGCTATTCAACAAAGAATGTAGGTTTGTTTCAGAAAAAACACTGTATATAGAACAAGATGGTGGGGAAATAATAACCGCAGACAAGATATTAATCGCTGCAGGTACAAGACCAAGAATTCCCCGTGTAAATGGTCTGAAAGAGGCCGGCTACCTCACAAGTGATGAAGTTTTTCAAATAAAAAAGCAACCACGAACAATTACGATTGTAGGTGGAGGATATATAGCCTGTGAATTAGCCCACTTTTTTGGTTCGCTTGGAACCGAGGTAAACATACTCCAGAGAAGAGACAAATTAGTTCCAGGTGAAGATGAAGAAGTTTCACAAAAGTTTACTGAAATATTCACCAAAAAATATAATGTTTATCTCGGATACGAAGCTACGTCTGTCTCAAAAGACGCCCGTGATAACGATAAATTTCACGTAAATGCGATGAAAAAAGATAAATCCGCAGAGGAGCCTTTGGATCTTGTTTCGGATCAATTGCTTATTGCGGTAGGGAGAATTCCAAATTCTGATACTCTTGATCTACATAAAACTGGCGTGCAAGTCAATGATAAAGGTTACATTTTGACTGACAAGTATCTGGAAACTAATGTGAAGGGGATATTTGCATTGGGAGATATAGTAGGACGTTATCTCTTTAAACACAATGCAAACAATGAGGCCCAATATGCCTACAACAACATTGTCTCTCCAAAAGACAAGATTTCTGTTAACTATTATGCGATGCCTCGCGCTATATTTTCTTCACCTCAAGTAGCAGCTGTGGGTCTTAGAGAACAAGACTTGAGAAGTATGAAGATTGATTACTCAAAGTCCGTTTATCTTTATATTAAAACCGGGATGGGCCAAGCAATTGAAGACCAAGATGGATTCGTGAAGCTCCTTGTAAATAAAGCAGATAGGAAGATACTTGGTTGCCATATAATGGGGAGCGACGCTTCAACTCTTATTCATGAAGTTCTTATAGCCATGAGATATGGTGGAGGTACAACCGCCGCTATATCTGGAACTATTCATATCCATCCAGCACTTTCAGAAGTAATAGCGAAAGCAGCAGCAAACTTCACGGAAAGTTAGAATCAATTATAAAGAATATGTACAAGAGTATCGAAACCGATTAGTCACAGAATAATTTGAATCTTTATTCAGGTGAGACACAGTGTCACATGGTGTAGTTTACAACCAGCGAATGTGGAACAAAACGAACGACTACACGTGCAGGAACGCTAAGAGCACAAGCCGTGGGTGTTTCCATTTAGCCGACACAACCCTGGGGATATTTTGTAGGTGACCAATATTGGCAGAATACATCATTTCAAGTTGAATCGAGAGAGGAATTCTCTTTATTGAATGGTACATGCGCCGATAAAGAAGCCAATTCAGATTCTGAACTCCACTTAATATTTTTGGAATAAGGTTTGTAGTTCCAACTGATTGGAAATTGGCCTGGATGAAATGTTATACATGTCCTCACTGAGATTTGGAAATGTTTAGTGGATTAGTAAATAACCTGTAGCGAATTACTGAAAATCAGCCTTCTGATGAACTACTGAATTTCTGGTAGATCTCTCCTACCATGAAGATTCAAAACAGCTCTGACCCTTCAGTTAACAATGGTTGTTTTCATTACAGGCCTCCAGCCATCCCACTTAACTTTGAAAAATCACTGTAAATACGCCCCAATAAGTTTCATATTGGTAAATTCAATGCAATTAACTTGCCCACGAGTTCAATGTATTCTATCCTGAATTAATCAAGGCTTTTATAGTTTTGTGCACAACTTAAATGGAATGGTCTCAAATAGCAAAATTGTATTCGTGAGTACGGTCGCAATCATTTTAGCCAGCGCAAGCGGAATACCCTTTACAATACCGCTATTATCTCAGAGTCCGGTTGCAGAAGCGCAGGAATTGTCTGGAGATATTACAGCGGCGTCAGGATCAAATCCATTTGGAGGAGAAAGGATGGGAACAATCACACTCGATTCAGATGGCAACATGACCAACATCACAGCTGATTTTAACGACTCACCTGACGAAGGAAATGTTTTCGAAGGTTGGCTTGTAGATGCTGGCGGATCAGGCTATAAACTAAGTCTAGGTGCGTTTTCGAACAGCACGTTGAATTTTACTCAAAACATGGTAAATCCCTATACATACAAGAACTTCGAAGTAACAGAAGAACCAGCCGAGGATCCTGACCCTAATGCAGCAGCTTCTATGGCAGGATTTGAATTAGACACTCCCTTTGGTCAATAATACATAAAACAGGGTGCATATGATAATCTCAACTTTTCTTTTTATTAATAAATAAATACAACCGTTGTTTAAATCTCATCACAAGTCTTCTTCTGTTGAATAGCGTATTAGCATTGAGATGTTTGATTTGGATTCATAATATTTGAGAGTGTCCGTAACACAACCCGATTAGTTGTTA
>JBPCNB010000752.1:0-2912 GCA_051001675.1 Nitrososphaeraceae archaeon
ACCTGTCCTAATGTTTAGCAACCATAAAAATAGTAGTAATAGAGGAATCATCAAATGGGACTACCATCCCCTTGGTATGCTTTTGTCTCCCTTTGGAGACTTATCACATACGTCTATCCTCTATTACCACCACAACATAATAGAACATTCCATTATATGAAGACTTGAGACAAGTAGTTAGCAAAAGCTAGAAAATGGACTCCGGTTTGTACATGTGCACATGTTGCTTTGAAGTGTGTAATGTTGATGAGCGGAAATTCTGTTTTCGCAGATTTATAGGAAGACCCTGTGATTGGAAGACCCTGTGATTTGAGAGAACCAAGCCTGATATGCGTAAGAGATGTGAGATTTTAATAGTATCTTTCTCATTTACTATATTTACATAGTGGAAGAAAAAGGACAAAATAGCATAGAGAATAGGAATCCTGTTATCATGATATGCGAAGATGACTGTGATTTATGGATTTATTTCAGAAAGGAATGGGTTCAAAATATGACGTAATAGCAGTTGGTTCTGGCACAGAATGCATATCTCGATATATCGACGAAAAGGTAAAAGGAAACAAGATAGACGTATTAATTGTAAACTACGATCTGCATGATCTGCCAGGCGATATAGTTGCCATCACGATTAGAGACCTAAGTGGTAGTAGTAAAAGAAGAACCAATACAGTTATTGTATCTGCATTAGAGTTAGATAAAGAGTTGGTTGAAGATCTAAAAAGGAACGATTGTATTATTGGTAGTGCAATAAAGCGGGTTTCCATTGATTCACTGATGAGAATAATAGAAAAAGCCATTCCGAAACTTGATTGATTGATTGATATCCCTTCAGTGCTCAGTCTTTATCTATATTTGGCATAAAGTTAAGAAGCTAGAATATGCTCCATATAGTGAAGAATATATGCAAAAGCACGATGGTGGGGACAGGGCTGAGTATATACAGGAAATGGAATACAATGATCCTTGGTTCTATGTACCACCCGTGAACGATGCTAGTCTTTCTTCTACTACTCCTAACGTCAACAATAATGCACCGGCCAACTAACTAACTAACTAACTAGCAACTTAAATCCTCTCTCTTTTTTGTGTAATAATGCAATGGATTGCACATGTCAATAATATCAGGTAGGGGAAGCAGAACAACCGTCGGATGATGGACAGAACCCAACCATCATTGAGTTGATTTCTCTTGAGTTATCTCCATAATAACTTGTTACTTGAGACTCTCTAGATCATCAGTGACCTTTATTGAGTAGATCCAATATGCTCATTGTTGCTCCACTTATCATAACATATGACTTTATCTACTTCTAATCTAGGAAGCCAACCAGCATTTTCCAAGTCTGGTCTATCTGAAAATTCATTCACATATCCTAAACACAAGTATGCTATTGGTCTGATGTGGTTGGGTATTGCCAATATCTTATGCAGGTCTTCATTTGAAAGTATACTTACCCATCCTACTCCTATTCCTTCTGCTCTAGCAGCTAGCCAAAGGTTTTGAATTGCACAACATACGCTATATACCCCAGTTTCAGCTATAGACGTTCTACCAAGTACAAAGGGTCCAAATCTGGTATGGTCATATGTTACACAGATGTTCAGGGCTGATTCCATTATTCCTTCAAGCTTCAATGACATGTACTTTTCTTTCCTTTGTTTATTGTTATTATTGTCATCATCTTCTAGCAGTGAGATGGACCTTCTATGTTCTCTCAGAAATGATTCTTTAATCTGTCTTCGTATCGGTTTGTCCTTGATTATAATAAAATTCCAAGGTTGTGAGAAGCCCACAGATGGAGCATGATGGGCAGCATTTAGAATCCTAAAGATAATATCATCAGGAAGGGTTTTATCAGTAAGAAAATGCGACCTAACATCCCGCCTTGAAAATATGGCTTTGTATAATCCATCTTTTTCTGTGTCTGAAAACGAATAAGATGGAGTACAGAAATAATCATCATCGTGCTTTTTATGACCTGATATCATATCGCAAGAGCTCTTTTGGTAGATAAAAAACCCTTTGCTATGTTTGTACTAATATTTTTGAAATATCATAGCCAGGTTTTTTTAAATAGTTAATGCTAAGCAATACAGAATGAGTGCGCTAGATAATGAACTTGAAGGAATGGCCTAGTTCAATTTACAATCTTTCACCATAAAAAGAACAAAAAGCCTATTGATTAGCTTCTACCATTACTTGATGAAACTATTTGAAAGACAGGAAATCAGCAAAGACCAAGAGCAGAATCTTGATAGTTGACGACGAACCAGATATTACTGAGACCTTTGGTTTAGCTCTAGAAGATAGTGGTTTTGAGGTTGATAAATATAATGACCCTACAATAGCATTAGCCAGTTTCAAACCAAATGTATATGGTCTTTTAATTCTGGATATAAAGATGCCCAAGATGGACGGTTTTGAGTTATATGATAAAATCAAGAAGATGGATGAAAAAGTCAAGGCATTCTTCATCAGTGCGTTTGAAGTAGACCATGCAGCAATAAGTAAGAAATATCCAGGATTAAAAATTGAAAACTTTCTTCCAAAACCAATCCAAATACCTGAGCTTATAAAAAGAGTAGAGGAGCAACTATAGCATAGCAGGTGAGGGCTGTTCTCAAACAGTCTATGACGTAAATAAGATGACTGACGATGTCAAAGCAAAAATGTTGTAAAAGCAGTTCCAGCTATCATCATCGACGCATGGTCGTTTATGTTAGTCCCATATCGTATAAGGGATCACAAATCTAGTTAAAAATCGAAGGAGTAGCAAAGACTAAAAGCTTTCCCAGCCCATATAATAAATAAGATTTGACTTTCAAAGATCTCCAAAAGTTAGTTCAATCACAATCAGGTCCAGAAAACCATCTATTTCCCCCTGATAAGATATAGGTTTGTCTTCTAA
>JBPCNB010000753.1:0-5722 GCA_051001675.1 Nitrososphaeraceae archaeon
GGTGGTTACAGCTCAATCGATTGGGGAGCCAGGGACCCAAATGACCCTTAGAACATTCCACTTCGCGGGAGTCAAGGAAAGAAATGTTACTCTCGGACTTCCCAGACTCATAGAACTTGTAGATGCACGCAAAAAACCAGTCACACCGACGATGGACATTTATTTGGATAAAGAACACCGGGTTTCACGAGAAAAGGCTCTTGAGGTGGCACAACAGATAATTTTCACAAAGGTCAGTGACCTTATACAGAAAACGGATACGGATTATACCGGAGTGATAAGTTTACATTTTGCCGAAGAAAAACTTAACGAAAGAGGATGTAATTTCCAGGACGTTTTTGAAGTGCTAAAAGGATCGAAAAAGAAATACGAGATTTCAATGAACGAGAAGAAATACTTCATAAAGGTGACGACACCAGAGGATTCTGACGCACAAGTTATCTTAACTCTTAAAAATAAGCTACTAAATATGAGAATCAAGGGTGTCCCGGACATAGAAAGGGTTACTATCGTCAAACAAGACGAAGAATGGGTAATACAGACGGCCGGATCTAACCTCGCAAAAGTACTGGCTATTGATGGCATTGATACATCCCGATCTACTACCAATAATGTTTATGAAATATGGCAAACGTTAGGCATAGAAGCGGCTCGCACAGCCCTAATAAAGGAGATTACGAACACGTTAGAAGAGCAGGGGCTCGAAGTCGATACTAGACACATCATGCTTGTTGCAGACCTTATGACATCCAAAGGTTATCTGCAACAGATAGGGCGACATGGAATTGCAGGGACCAAGACATCAGTGCTTGCTCGGGCGGCCTTTGAAATAACGGTCCCAACCATCGCCCGCGCTTCGTTGGAAGGCCAGATAGAAGCACTTAAAGGTGTAACCGAAAATGTAATTGTAGGAGCAACGGTTCCGGTCGGAACTGGGATGGTTGACTTGTACATGAGTGTGAAAGAAGACAATGGTAAAGAGAATAGAAAAGATAACTAGAGAAGCTATTTCGTCTAAGAAATACAAAGCTGGTACGAGAGAGGTTATGAAATCTATAAAAGGCTCAAAACTTATTATTATATCAGAATCGATGGAGCAGAAGCCGAAGGAGAAGCTTGAAAATCAAGCTGCCTCCTCGAATATCCCATTGTATCACTTCAATGGTAGCTCAATGCAGCTTGCTAGGTTATGCGGCGTACCATACAAGGTATCCGCTATTTCTCTGAAAGCCGGCAATATAGAAGATATTAATAACATCCTGCAAGACAAGGAATAGATAAGACCAATTATTAAAATGTTGGATGCACTGCACAAACGGTTTAAAATATTATTCGGAATAGCTACAGTGACGGCTTCAGTTGGAACTAAGAAAAATCATATTAGGATGCCATAGGGCATTCTCGCCGCATCGCAGTCAAGGTAACCTTTATAGACAGATTAAATCAGAATCATGAAGACTTAAATTGGACATGATTATTCAGGATGCATTGTCTTCGGATGTTTATTGTGAAATCAAGTACGACCCTTTTAGAGGAATAAAGAATGACTGAAAAAATTAAACTAACCTCTGACGAATTACGACTTATGTCATTATTTCAAAATGTAACCAGTGCAACTGCCAGAGATTGCATAGTAGACAATAAGATGGACAGGGTAATTTTTGTTGTTAACAAAGGCCAAATGGGGCTTGCGATTGGAAAGGGAGGCACTACTATAAAACAGCTTCAAAATGTAGTCACCAAGAAGGTTGAGCTAGTGGAACATTCAGAAGAAGCTGCTGAGTTTATTAGTAACATACTAAATTCAGAAATGATTCAAGAAATCCAAATGTCGGAAAGAATGGATGGTACAAAACAAGCCATAGTAGTTGTAGATCCGAAGAATAAAGGTGTTGTAGTGGGGAAAGACGGAAGAAATGCAGAGAAAGCAAGATTGCTTGCAAAAAGATACTTCCAAGTATCCAATGTGCTCATAGTTAGCCCGGAGCAATCTCCAAATATCCATAACAAGGTGAATATATAATTGGCTAAATCTCCGTTGGGTCTATTTGCTGGGCGGGTTCTGCGAGCGAAGAGAAATCGTGGGCGATGGGCGAATAAATATTACAAAAGACGAATGTTGATGCTTGACAAAAAGGCAAATCCATTGGGAGGGTCTCCTCAAGCTCGTGGAATAGTATTAGAAAAAGTGGGTATTGAATCAAAGCAGCCTAATTCTGCAGTGCGAAAGTGTGTGAGGGTTCAGCTAATAAAGAATGGTAAGTCTGTAACCGCGTTTTTACCTAAAGATGGAGCATTGAATTTTGTAGACGAGCATGATGAAGTTGCATTGGAAGGAATTGGTGGATCTATGGGCGGCGCTATGGGCGATATCCCCGGAGTTAGATGGCAAGTCTTCAAAGTAAACGGTGTATCGCTCAATGAACTCGTCCGAGGAAAAAAGGAGAAACCGAGGAGATAGAATATGCCAGGCAAGGATCAACCAAATGTACTATTATTTAACAAATGGGATGTACGGAAGATAGAAGTAACCGACCCCGGCTTACAGAATGTTATTGCCCTCCTCCCAGCGGTCGTAATACCCATCACTTTCGGCAGACATGAACATCAGAGAATGAAAAAGGCCGAAGTTCATATCGTCGAGAGACTGGCGAACAAGCTCATGCACTTCGGTAAAAGGTATGCAAAGAATACCGGAAGGATGGGAGGCAAAAAGGCAAGAGTATTCAAAACAATAGAAACAGCTCTGGACATTCTTAATTTAGAAACAGGCAAGAACCCTATGGAGTTGCTTGTAAAAGCTGTAGAAAACGCATCTCCGAATGAAGATACAACAAGAATAGTATATGGAGGAGTCGTTTATCATGTCTCCGTTGACGTTGCTCCGTTGAGAAGAGTTGATTTGGCACTCCGCTTTATTGCTGAAGGTGTCAGAGAGTCCACTTATTCCAGCCTGCAGTCAATAGAAGAGGTGTTGGCAAAAGAGATATTATTGGCCTCAGGAAGTGATATGTCAAGTTATGCAATCAAGAAAAAGAACGAGCAGGAACGCATAGCAATGTCCTCAAGGTAAAGATTTTTTCCCCATTTGAAATATAGGTCCATATGAATTCAGAAACGAAAATACTATGTGTGATTACAGATCCTCTGAAATCAAAGTTAAATAACGAGATAATATTACTCAAACGATATCGATGAGTAGCAAAGACGACTTTCTGTTTAAGAAATCTGCCTTAATGAGTACAAAGTCAGGTAAAGAGATCTTAAAGCAGGGAATACTTAGAGAAAAAGGATACAAACAATTCTACAAATATAATAACAATATTGAGGAACGATTTCAGGATTTTACAAAACGTTTTCTTCTTTCTCTGCATACCCAAGTGATTTCGGATCCGAATCCGTCGGCAACGATGAAAAAATTCGTAGAAGAAACGGCCTCAGCGGAGCTGGCATTAGAAGACAGCAAGATTTCTGATGTCCGCGCCAGGCTCTCAAAGCCTGAGCTTTTAGCTGATAGAGTAAGTAGAATATTGAATTCCAATTTTGTGAAGATGACATTTCCTGTATTAGATGCATTGTTCGATGCCGCGTCATTATATTATAAACAAAACGTAGCTAGTGAAACGAAAAACGCGATTGTTGATGGTCATCTCATAGCAATAGATCTGAGTGAACCTATGGATAGGATCATAGACAAGGACGAAGACCTGGAATTTTTGGATGACTACAAGCTAATGAATCCGTATATATTGGAATTAGCCAGGGAGCAGATATCTCAAGGAGGTGATGGAATGCTACGATCATTCGAAGAGGGTTTCAGGGATGCAAGAATCGGTCAGTCAATTGATGCCAAACTTAAGATGAAGCCTGATTCGATAAATGAGGAAAATATGAATGGTTGTTACAAAAAATATCGGGCAATAATGGGGACCACCGGCAGAAATATGGCATTGAACATGAAACCTCTCAGTGAGATTTTCAATTTTGGGATGGCAAAAGCCGGAGAATCAGTCGGTTGTGGGAACGAGATACAGGATGCCATAAAAAATGGTGCAATAAAAACGCCTTCTTGGCCCTTGTATTTTTTTATAACTACTAATGATGTTAAAAAGTCATTTGACCTGACAATGAAAAAAAGTGAAGCCTATCTGAATGAAGCCAAGTTGACGTTAGACATGTTGCCTCAAGATTTCGACTATAAACCATTTTTAGAATTCCTGTTTTTAACCGTCAGTCATTATAACCAATACTGGTACAACGATCTTAACAGAAGAGATCTCTATCCTCTACTGCACAAGAATCTCAGCTTGCCACTTAAAATGTAGAACTTGTGGTTAGGTCAAGTTTCTTCTCAATAGTTGTAGCACCGATTAGTGAAATATCTTCATGATGTGGTCTGATATCTACCGACCTGCCAGAATAGAAGATATGGTTGGTAATGAGGAGGCTAGAATGGACGTTGCAAAGTGGCTTTTGAAATGGGTCGACGGTTCGAAGCCCTTGTTCCTCATAGGTCCTCCGGGAGTAGGTAAGACGACGATCGTAAAGGCATTGGCAAATCAGTTAAATTACGACCTAATTGAAATGAATGCGAGCGACGCTCGGAACAAGAATATTCTCACAGAAACAATTCTCCCCATCCTGAGAAACAGGTCCTTAATCGCAGAGAAAACTATGCTGTTTTTGGACGAGGTTGATGGGATTTCTGCTCGGCAGGATGTTGGTGGAATAGAGTCTCTAATAGCACTCATCAAAGAGCCAACTGTTCCGATAATTATGGCGGCCAACAGAAAGGACACTAGATTGAAAGCGCTAATCAAGTTATGTAAAGTGATAGAATTTGATAGAGTACATCCAAGTTTACTACTGCTTTATCTCAATCATGTTCTGGAACAAGAGAACAAGAAAATGGATTTCAAAGAAAAAATCAATGTCATGAGAAATGCTAATGGTGATATCAGATCGTTATTAAACATCGCTCAATCAAAGATTTCAGGTTATGATTCGACGCGAGACTTTTCTGTTGGAATCGATATATCCTATGCGATCACCAATTTTTTTTCATCTCTTACGGTTGAAGGGGCAAGGCAGATTTTGAGGAATGTGGAGGGAAGCTATTCCGATCCGCGTTTTATTCAATCGCCTGAGCAAAGACGGAAAGATATCATATACGCTTTTTTTTCGTCGATTGTTTCCTCCGAAATTGAATTAGAAAAAATTGCAGATACACTCGATGTCTTATCGAAGTGTGATTTAATAGTCGGCCGAGTTTCGAAAAAAAGACACTGGGTATTGCTAAAATATATCGATAATATCTTGTCCCATAGCTTATTCCCCCGGTTAATGGGCAGCGGAATAACATACAAGCAGTACAGCCTGCCGTGGCAGATATCTGCGCCAATTATCGCTAGGCGAGTAGCATTAAGAGAATTTCTCTTGCATCTGGCGGAAAAGACGCATACGTCGGTCAGCAAACTGAGTGCAACTTATCTTCCTTATCTTTTCAACATATTAGGAAGCCAAAGGATCGACCTCAGACAATTTGTGGAAGGCTTAGACTTGGATCCTAAGGTCGCGGAATCTCTCTCAAAAGATCTAGCCCGTTTGAAGGTGTCAAACAGATGATATTATGATGGAATGGAAAAAAATTCAAATAAAATTTTGAGGTCTCTGTAATGAATGTAAGCAGGAAATTTCTCCTGGTAAGGATGCTCTGTGGTCC
>JBPCNB010000754.1:0-1252 GCA_051001675.1 Nitrososphaeraceae archaeon
CATCGTTATAGTACATTTTGGTTCCTCCAGTCAAAAGAACATTACCATTTGCAAGATGCGTCAAACCTGCACAAAACAAATCTTCACCTAATGGAAGATTCCTTTCAGAACCAGTATTTAGATTCAATATACGTGTCTCAAAAGGGCCATGACTCTGCTCCGGGTGATAAGCTGAACCAGCAAGATAGAATATCTTTCCGTTTGGTAGTACCGCAGCATGAATGGCTACCGCCGTAGTATTCTGACCCATTGCCCATGAACCGCTGCCCTGAGCAGAAACTAGGTTCGTACGTTGACTTATGTCTCCAAAACGACCAAGGTGCAGGAAGAGACCGGACGATATAGCGTAGCTCCGTAGCCCAAAAGTTTAAGAAAGTCGCGCCTGGAAATAATCCGAGACATCTTAAACCCCTATTTCATCGGGTGTTATGAGAATAGTTTTGGACCTGAAAAAACGCATTGCCTTATCATGTGGAGGGGCTATGCCTCTTTACTAAAGATTTCCGGGGATTTTTGACTTATCTATACTGATACTTGTCGGTTGCCCGTTTTTGTCCAGACCAAGCAAAAACAGTATTCGCACTTGGACCACTTGTTACGTGGGCTTCTGGGAACGTGTTCAATATTTAGAAAAGATTAAAGTCAATTAACTAACAACCTTTGTAGCGGTTGAATATAGAAATATCAAACTAAAAAAATAAACAGTAACTTTTAATCATAACGGATGAAATAAAGTTCGGTAATTATGAGCTCAAGAAAGGTCTCGCAAAATAATTTCTTTTATTTTTTTATCGTCAAGCAGGCTGTCAATCAGCTTGCTCCGTTCATACTTCGTAATTTCAGAGGATAAGTCCATAGAGTCTATTGCTCTTAGCTTGTAATCATTCTCAGCTGCTTTTTTAATGGTTATATGTCCATCATAAACTACTTTTCCAAATGCAGTAAAGAAGTGTTTTTTGTTTTTACGTTTAACCATGCCTAACTTAATTAGTCGTGACATTCGCGAATAGAATTCCTTGCGCGATAGCTTTAGTTGAACGGAAAGATCTTCGCTGTTTAGCCCTTTTGCGTATATGGCTTCAAATAATTTTAATGACTTGGGATCGCAAATTGCATCCAATATTTCTGCTACTGATATCAACTATATATGCCGTAATGAATAGATTGATAGTTATAGGTTGTCTCCGAATTCTATCTTGTTTTACCAAGATTAGACATTGTCTCCAAATATGGGCCAAACAATTATCAATTA
>JBPCNB010000755.1:0-1535 GCA_051001675.1 Nitrososphaeraceae archaeon
GCCTTATTATTGGTATTTCTATCTACATCAGGGCCACAATCTAACTCAACTACGACAGTATTTGCACAAGACCAAAAAAATAATACTAATACATCAGCTTCGACAACAACCGGGGAACTAAATTCTACACTAGTAGATTTCGCAGCTAACATAGAACAGATAAGAGGTCATCTTGATGCCGCTATGATGAATAAGGAAGCTGGTAATAATACACTCGCAAAAGCACACACGCTTCATCCAATAGCAGAGATATATTCTAGTATAGAACCTCAGATATCCAATACTAATGCGACTTTGAATGAAACGCTTGCAATAAACCTAAACCAACTTTCAGAAATGGTCAACACTTCTTCAACAGATGAGTTTGATACTCAGAGTCAGAAGATAAATGGACTTTTGAACCAGACAGTACAACAGGTTATTCCTAGTGAAACTGCAAGTAATAGCACATTCAAACTCGGTGTTGTATCTGATTTACTGTCAATAGCTGGAGTAGAATATGGTGAAGCAGTAGAAAATGGCACGATAACAGAAATAGTAGAATATCAGGATGGTCAAGCCTTTATTACAAGAGCACAGGATGTGTTCGCGCAGGCATCTTCCGCTATTCCTCAAGAAATGAATCCTGAGGTTGAAGAAACAAAACAATTCTTCTCCGACCTTAATATTGCTATACAGAATAAGTCAAGTCCAGAAGTAGTTGATGGATCTATTGGAGCAATAATACACGAAATATCAGAGATAACAGGAATAAGTGAAACAGGCATTGGTGGTCAAGGAGTTGACACAGAATCAGGAAAAATAATTTCAGAAATAAGAAGTTTGTTGAACCAAACCGTCGAAGCGTATAATCAACAAAACTACGCAGAAGCTGAAGCCTTTGCAACAACAGCATATATTGATAACTTCGAATTTATAGAAGCACCTCTAGCAGAGAAAGATGAGGTGTTAATGGAAAATACTGAAGTAATGTTAAGAGAACAGCTAAGACAGTTTATACAAAATAGAGTAACTATAGAAGAGATACAACAACACATAGATAAAATTAACAGCAACTTGGATAAAGCTGAGGGATTATTAGTAGGAGCAGTACCATAAAGATCCTGTCACTATCATTTTTTAATGGATTGAGAACTTCTATATGATTAACGCGAGAATACAACCTCAAGTATCTTGGAAAAATTGGTAACATATTTCACACTAAGGATATTGATCTGGCAATAGAGAAAGGTCAAATAAACAACAGTCTTCAAGCGAACAAAACTTCTATATGATTAATCGTAATATTATCACATTCCATCTAACTTAGCTTGTCCTCAATATTGCTTGTCTGATTTCTGGAAGCCTATCGACTATTATCGAACTGATCTCGTTAGTCGCTTGTCTGACTTCTCCTTTTGTAACTCCTCGTCCACTTTGTTCGACCTGGTTCTGGTAATAGCACGCACACATCCCTGTAATATGTCCGTATTCAAATCCTAGTAGAAAATCTGATATGTTTTTGTATTGAAATCTTGACCTTGCTATAGGTGTGC
>JBPCNB010000756.1:0-2178 GCA_051001675.1 Nitrososphaeraceae archaeon
CACCATTTCCCACTGAACATCAACAATCAAGAGAATCAATACCACAAATCACAACAGGTGCAAAAGAAAAAATGAGATTAGAAAAGCTGGTGTCATATAGGTAAAAAACGCCAGAATAGCCAGCAACCCAAATTTAAGCGACCAATGCAATAAGCTGCTGCATCAAGTAGCTAATTTTTATCCATGAATTCACACTGAAGCGAACTCTGCAATTTTTACCGATGCCTTAATTCACTCTTGTCAAATTAGATACTCCTGGTCTTAAATATCATTTTTCCTACATTATATCGCTATTAATGAATTAGTCTAGGGTTTTGTTATTACTTCATGACCCATAAAGGATCTGTTTTTCCCATAACTGAAAGCCAGCCCATATCTGGTGGTTGAATATTCATTTGCCATAGTACTGCAATTATTTCTCCCCTATGATGTAGCTCTTCGGTAATAACATGTATGAGTATGTCCCTAACTTTAGATGTTCTTCTTACACCATCATTATTTATTCTCCAAACTTTTCTGTCAAGATCCTCTTGCTTCATGCTGGACAGGTATTCATCAACCTTTGAAATAACCTTTGAAATATAATCAGTTATCGAATCCCATGTCTGACATCTAGAATAATTAAATGGTCTGTTAGGGCCATCTAAACCTTGAATAGAGTAATTAATCCATGAATCTTCAGCACATATTATATGAAGCAGCGTATCCTTCAATGATAACCATGCTGTTTCACGGTTTGCAGTCATGTCTTGCCAAGTCAGAATTCTTTGAAATATCACGATATAACTTTGCCTCACTTTATGATTATAGGTAAAAAATTCTCTGAAGTCTGATGGTTCCATTAATAAAATGTTGTTGCTGGATTCACCTACATAAGTCATGAGGTAGGCCTTCTCAGGCAGAAAACCTGTGGAATTCATAACTGAAGGAAACTGGCCAGTTGGGAATTGATATTGATTTTGAATTAGTGGGCTAATCTTTCAAATCTCTGCTGTTAAAGATTAGTAGTCATGGCAGATAGTCTCTCTTCTTTTACCTTTGTTTTTCCCCAATTTTTTTATTGCTGCTAGTTAAGGATTGAAACGCCAAAGCTCCAGCTGTTAGAGCCAATCCTGCAATACTTCCTATGAGTAACACTTCACAGGTCATTTAGTTAATTCATAGGTAGCTGTGGTAGAATAATATTGTAATTTATCCAAATCTTATTACATTTATTGGGCTAAAAATATTATGTGGAGGTGTAAACAACACAAATTTCTTGTATGTCTGTTTATGTGATACAAACTACTCTACTTTTACTTTATCTTTATATTGTCTTGACCAAAATTTTGAAAATGAGTCTAACCAGTATTCAGCCATCTTTGATGTATTTCTCATAAATTCAGCATATATACTACTACATACATTGGCAGAGGTATACCATGAATCCATGTAAGTTGAAAGTAGATCAGAAGAATAGTTTGCTAATTTTTCTTCCTTGTTTGCTTCGGACATTTTTCTTCTCCCTCCTCCGTTAAGCCTGCACTTGTGGCCCTCCTTCCTTTGCATAATTTTTAAGTCCGGTAAAGTCGATTCCAACCACCGGTTCATTTCCAACAACCCATGCATTATGACCAAGTGAAACTACAGAAGTGCCTCCAGGACCAAAGTTTTCTTCACTACCATCATCCATTACAACCTTAATCAGTCCAGATATCATGTATTGTGTATGCTGCTGCATTAATCATAATATTATTTCTCCGCTTATATTGAGATGCTGAAGAATGACAAGAACGATGGGAAAACCAAAATTATTATTTGAAAAATATTGCGGATAAAGTTTAAACATTGTTTGACAATCTATGCCACCAACATGGTTTAACTGTTAATTATCAGAAATAGTATATCAAATGTTCTCAGATAATGACGTTGAGAAAAGTTTCGTAGAGGAGTTAAAGAACAACTCATGGGAGCTAAAGGATAAAAAATTAGTTAAATTATTTCAATTTCCAAGTTTTATTAGGGCCATTGGTTTTGTAAACGAAATCGCAATAGTAGCAGAGAGACTAGATAACCATCCAATCATTACAATTAATTGGAAAACTGTTAAACTCTCCTTAAAGTCATTTGATGTTGATGCAATAACCAAAAGAGATATTACTCTTGCAAAGGAAATAGAGAACTTACTTAATCGAACAG
>JBPCNB010000757.1:0-5679 GCA_051001675.1 Nitrososphaeraceae archaeon
TGACAGGTGTCTATACTCCGATTGAAAAGCTCAACTATATTCCTTATTGAATTTGTAACGATATAAGTCGAGTTTAATATTGGTTTTTTGAACTCAATTCTGGATAAAATTTCCTTTCTTTTAGTAAGAGGGTGTTTAATTAATTGCTCCCCTCCTAGATACAAAATATCGAATACAATATAAACTACCGGAACAATTTCAGTAAATTTCTCGGTAAACTTTTTTCTTCTGAGCCTTTTTTGTAATTCTTGAAAGTGTAATGGCTTAGAATTTCGAAAAGCCATTATTTCGCCATCCAAGATAAAATCCGAATTCCTAAAGCTCGATGATGGCAAAGATACATTCTTCGCTGCTTCCACTAGTTCTGGAAATGCGGATGTGATATCATCAAGCTTCCTTGAAAACATCTTGGTTTCATCTCTAAATTTATGCAGTTGTACTCGTATGCCGTCGTATTTGTATTCACATATTAGTGCCTTGTTATAATAACTGATTACTTCCGCTACAGTGAACATAACATCCGCTAACATAAAACTCAAAGGTCGAAGGGGACTTACTTCTGCAGTGTTCAGCATTCTGTTTTTTGCCAGTATGGATACATGACCAATGTCACCGGAAACTAGCATGGCTTCCTTTACATCCTTAATATGATAATTGAATGCTTTTGCTATCCCAAGTTCAACTAAACCTTCGACCAAACCAATTCGCATTTCACCGTTTATAATCTTAATTAAATATTTTCCTTCCGTAGGCGAACAGCTGATAAGTAAGCCCGCAAAATTCTTCTTCTTATCTTTATTAGAACCGGCTCCCTCGATATCTGCAATTTTTTTTAGCGTGGAGAAAATATAGGGTAAAGTCAGTAATGATTGACCCTCGGGTTGTTGAAATAAGGGCACCGTATGTTTTTTTGTTATTGCATGTTCGGCTAATTTTCCCAAATCGCCATATTTCAGATAAATTTGCTCGATCTCAGCTGTAGTTATTTCTGCTATTTCACACAGAGAATTCATAATCGTAGTAAAGCCAAGATTCAAACTTAATGCAGACCCCTTTGGGAATATTCTTCCTCCGAAAAATCTAGTTGCTATAGGTAGTGATTCCGAACTTAATTTCATCAAATATTCTGAAAGGATATTTACTTTTGTATTCTTGCTTGTAGATGACTGAATCTTTTCGCAGACACTGACAAAGTACAGAAAAAAATCGAACTCAAGACTCATAGAATGTATATACTGTAGTGATAACCTATCGTTGTAAGAAAAATGGGGAATTGAAAACATTTAGGTATAATGCTTCACCAAATAATGTCATAGTGCCTTCCTAGTAAGCCATATGTGTTCTTCCCTCACGTTATTTTCGGTTTTAAATTTATGCATTCATCAGAATAATCAAGGCAAGTTAGTGGCATATTTTTGCCTAAAATAAAAACTAACAGACTCGAATGGACTATTCCAAATCCCTGACGTTCTTATAGCCGGTTTCTGTATTTTCTTGTTGAGTCATGGTACCGCTGCTAGTTCTCTCATCTATTACCCGTACACTTTGGTCATAATCAGTGAACGAAGTTGCTTTTCCATGGGGACTTGCCTTGAATGCCTCAAAATCTTTTGTATATTGTTCAGCTGGAGGCTCTGCTCCATAAAGATACCTCTGAAGTAATTGATCCTCTCCTACCAGAAGCCATAATGTCTTGCCATCATAAGCGTCAGCAACATATTTCGGGATCCAAAACTTATCTTTCTTAATAGTTCCTTTTTCTAATCGTAAAAAATTCTGTGATACTTCCTTGATTTCACCAACATCCTTCCCATCATTAGTTTTGACCTTTTTACCTTTGAGCATATTCCATAATATTGTCGGCCCTTCATTTTTGCTAGGTGATGCCATATATCTACAGTTGTGACATATATTTTTTAATGTTTCTAGAACAGTCTTCTATCTCTTAGGTAGGTAATATTATGTTGGCCCATTCGTCCAATGACAACCCATGAAAATAAACGATGCTTGGGGGGATGAATGTAAGCACAAGTTAAAAGATACTATTACTCTCTTAATTTTACTTTTCAGAGGATGGTTGGCATTTTAGCCTTTCGGTCCCAATCAGTTGTTAATTTGCGAGCATTGTTCCTGGCTTCCATGCTAGAGATGATATTGCATAAAAATGATATCTAATACATATATGAACAATAACGACCATTATTCGGATGAATGGCAAACAAAGAAAAATTAGAAGAAAAGATAGGTGAAGCACTCGGTTTGGAAAAAGCTGCACAAGTGGCCGTAGATGAACTTTCTGCTAAAGGACTATTAGATGAAGGCGGAATGAAGGATAAATTACAGACTATGAAAAAACAGGCCAACAATCATCAAACGAATCTGGAGGGGTTTGTCCGAGCGCTATCTGAGTCAGAAGGCCTTAGTTCAGGAAATATACAGGAGACAGCACAAGAAACACAACAAAAGGTAGCTGAAATGATGAAGACATATCTCGGAGAGGATCCGGATAGTTCTGAAGCAATAGAATTTCTATGTCTTGCAGAGGGTGGAGAGGTAACACATTATGAAGTACTAAGTGCGCTGACAAAAGGTGTAAAAAATAAGAAGTTCGGTACTAAAGTTAAAGCGATACTTGCTGAGGAGAAAAAGCATCTGCAGTTATGTATAAGGCTAGCAAAACAGACCGCTGTTGGTTCTTAAAAAGACCCTCAAACATATCAACGCCGTGCTGGATTTTTCTTTCGTTTTCTAAGCTTACAATATTAGTAGAGGTGTGCTAAACTACTTATAAAAAAACCACACAGAACGGGTAGTTATTTGGATGAGATTTCCTCAACCATCATCCTGACAGTATTTACATCTAGGTCAAGTTGATCTGCGATCATTTCTTCTGGGATACCGGATTCGTAAAGATTTCTAAATGTTTCTCTCTTCTCTTTATTTATAATATTGGAGGGCGGATGTAATGACAGGTCTTTTTCTACCGATTTAATATATTGCGATACCTTATTGACTATATCTTCTGCATTAGCATCGCTTTCTGCTGAAAATACCAGTATATACTCTTTTACAGGCATGTTGAACATCTTTACTTTATCATAGTCATAAAGAACATATTTCAAAGATCCCAGTTCTTTTGAGAATCTTTCTCTTAAAAAGACTATATGAGCGAATTGATGTAAACTCAAATCGGGGTTTTTTTCATTTAATTTTGTATCAGCCCCTTCTCTCATGCCGCCTGCAAATAAGTGTCCTGATCTTTCTATTAGGCCAGCGAATCTAATTGCAGGATCGAGTGCCAGGATATTTTTCGAGAACTCTTCTGATTTCATTGTCCCCTATCTTAAAGAAATTAAAGTAATATACATGCTTTGTTTACGAGCTCTTATCGACTGCCTAATCACTATTACCCAAGCAAGCATACTCTAACGGCTTAGGTCATCGGAAAGGCATAGCTGCTTTGATTCGTCTTATAACAAGATAATTACTATACGTAAAATTAAAAGACGATACGTAGTACGTTGAATAAATTTGGTAGGTCCGTAATTGCTTTTGTGTTACATGCATCGTGCTTCATGAGGACCTTAGTAGGGTGTCGTCTGAAAATTTTAAAGAACCTCGAATGAGTCTAGCCCATCTACTATAGCAGTTTCTTTAACACTGTCCCATTTTATCCACATTACTAACCTTAATCCTTTCAGATCGGCAACTTGTGACATAGAAGTATCGACTATTGTTCCTATTTCCTCTGATTTTATTCCCATGTTGGGATCGGCTGCACGAATAAGCTTGATTTTGTCACCTATTTTCAAAGTAGGCACTTTATCAATTATTTCAGGATCCATATATTTGGTATCCTATTACTGTAATAACCAAGATTTAAGAATTTAACGATTAATATGAATGCTGCTTAATCTTGTGAAGGCGTAAGTTTTTCCAAGTATTAAACAATTGACCACATTTTTCACATGCGTATCTCGCATTCCTTTCCTTGGATATAGATGTAGAAAGTGGCTGGTATTTTTCGTTTGTATTAAACAATATAAACCGTTTTGGTATCATGGGACTAGATATATACCGAATTAATATGGCAGTAATTAATAATCCTATGTATGCCTGAGTAATATTGATAGGTTAAATTAATTGCTTCGCAAGCCCTGAAACTATAGTCATACTCAATATGCGGTACTAATAGGCGATATAAAATGACTTCTCAATGCGTTTTCATTAAATCACGAAGAACCGATTTGAACATTACTCATAGACATAAACAGAAAAACGATTTTAAAAAAAAGAGATAATAATAACTCCTGATCCTCTATTTATATTGATTGTTGCTAATTCTCATGATGATTGTAGACGTTACAATACACCGGCAATCAGAGAACTTCTCATAGAACTTCATAATTATTATCTGAAAGATAATAAATATGATGAAGGGGATATACTATTTTATAGAATCAATTATAAGCTGATGGATGCTTTGGGTATAACCAAAGCTGCTGCTGAAGAATTTCATAAAATTTATCATGACGAGAATCCTCGTAGAATCTCAGAAGGTTACTGTAGCAAATGCGAGAGAATTGTAACAATTATACCAATAATCTACGGTGTTTCAAAGCATGAATTAGAAAATCTGTTAATAGCAGAAAAGAATGGGAAATTGATCATTGGAAATTCAAGTGACATAAAGGAAGGAAATACCATAGCAATGTTTGGCTGTAAAATATGCCAAAGTCCACTTGAAAAGTATGGCACTATGTAATTTCCTCAAGGTTAGTATGGATCGAGGATAATGATAAGGACAATGAAATAACAATAACACAGAAAGACAACAGAACAACATTACAAGCATCAGCCTTTATCAATGGTTATAACAAATACTAATTTGATATGACTACTAATGGTGTAGCTGTTACAAATATGTCAGAGAACAAACGGATCAGATGAACAAGACGGAGAAAACGCTAGTCCAAGATATTAAACAGAAGGAAAGAAAAGAAGATCCCTTGGAAAATTTTAAACACGATAAGACCACAGAGTCTTCTAAAAGTCTAAAACCATTTTCCTCTGATGAGTAGTATCTGAACCACGATTCACATATCTAACAAAGTTTTTATATATTCTAAAATAAAATGAAATAGTGACCAGCAAAAACAGAAAAACCCTGAGTATAAAAACAACTATTTCTGTCATCTTCATGGCAACACTTACATCAATTCTTGTATCTAGCAACAGTGTTAGTAGCATACTTTCACTGAGTAGTGCTCCTAATGCTTTCAATACTTTTGCACAGGACAGAATCAGACAGCTTCAACATCTGGTAACAATGGTTCAGCCTCGGCAAACGAAACAGCAGAAGCGGCTTCTACATATAATGAAATGCTGAACCCACGACAAATAGAATTTCCAGCACATCTAGGATTAATGACTTACATATAGAAGCCATTCGTCATATAGATCCAAATGCTACGAAGTCAGCAAATCAGTCAGAACAAGATCTTTTTAACCTAATTGTACACCACCATTGTAAAGTATATGATGATATGACTGCTGCATGTTTGCTGTTTCCAACAGGAATGAAATATCAAGATAAGCCATATGGAATAGAGTACGTTATTCCTACTAAATTGTACAACACATTACCGGAAGAAGAAAAGAAGTATTGGCATTATCATC
>JBPCNB010000758.1:0-1265 GCA_051001675.1 Nitrososphaeraceae archaeon
TGGTCAGGTCAAGTTCATCGTCAACCGCCAAGGTTCTTATTCTTCTTTCCTCATCGCCCATCTTCTAAAACTTCAACTCTTCTTTTTCCTCTCCTACTTAACGATTTATCTTTAGTGGTAAGGTGAAACTAACATGCGCTCCTTTTCCATCAATGTTATTCTCAGCCCATACTCTTCCTCCATGTGCTTCGATAATACTCTTGGAAATATACAATCCCAGACCTGTTCCTTGGAACGATTTTGAGGCGAATCTTGTAAATAGCCTTGGCACAATTTCACGGTCAATTCCGCTACCTGTGTCACTTACAGTAACAATTACTTCCCTGCTCTTTTCATGATCAATAGCTAAACCCACGTCAACAGCAATGCGACCTTCTTTTGTAAATTGAAGGGAATTGCTCAGAAGATTAGAAATAACTTGGACTATTCTTTCTTTATCTGCTTCTACAAGGAAAGGTTTTTTATTATTATTGTAATTATCTTTATAATTATATGCTAATCCAAGATTGGCCTTCTTGCCTTTAATTCTCTCCTTGTAATCTTCAACGATAATTGATATTAAATTATATATGTCGAATATTTCCGTGTTTAGTCTTAAGTTCTGACTCTCAATCCTTGTGACGTCCAATATATTAGTAATAAGCGTTTGCAATCTGACTGCATTTCTACCTATTACTTCTATTACCTCGTCTCTCCTTTCAGGATAATGTTTCAATAAACTACTAAAGCCTAGGATAGCTTGAGTGGGTGTTTTTAACTCATGAGCTGCTATATTAATAAACTCTCTTTGCATTTTATCTGCTCTCTTCAGTTCTTCATTTAGCATACGTTCATTCCAAAGTAATTCAAACACTGATTTAAAAAAATTAACAGTACTTGGGCGATTGGAATAAACAGCAAAGCCTATTGCCTCTGAAAATGTCTCAGCTGATGGTTCTTTGAGCTCTACTCTAAATGCCCTTTCACTATCTACTATGTACATACCATATGGTAAATCGATACCATTTACGATTTTGATACGTGGAGCATTTTCAGTTATCTTGCTTATAATCTCTGAGTTTTCATCAGAGAAGGAGCACACAATCCTTATAATGGTGGTATCACTTTTTTGTGAAGCTTTTATCAGATAGTCAACTGCTCCCAGCTTGTCTATTCTCAACATAGATTTAGCATTTGGTAGAAAGAATAGGGCTTCTTTTTTGACAGATTTCGTTAAATCAACAAGGATTCGACTTGCGATTTCGTGATCTGTAATAGTATCAAAA
>JBPCNB010000759.1:0-3992 GCA_051001675.1 Nitrososphaeraceae archaeon
TTCCTAATCCGATCAATAATAGTCCTAGCATTATAGTAGAACCGACAGTGCGCTCCATCCCTCCTATGGAAGAAGAATTTATTTCAAGAACGGTTAAAATGATACCCGCAATTATTAACCCCCCATTAATGAAAAGCAATAGCGATGCTGTTCTTGATGGCACATTTCTGCTAATTATAAAAGCTATTACAGACAGCGCCACAGCTCCTCCTCCAAACACCCCTCCTCGAACTTCCTCTCCAAATGGCAAAAATCCTGTTCCTCTTACCCCCTCTGGGGAAGCAGTCGAAGCTGTCAGAACGTCGGCTCCATAAATTACCAGGAGGATTAATGAGACAACCAATAAAGCGATAGAAATTGAAGCCGTGTTCATGGTATAAGATCCTCCTGTATTCACCATTATATATTATAGATGATCTAGTGAAAATCTTATTAAATCCGAATTCTAAATTTCCTAATGAAATAGTCTGCGATAGATTTGCACTAACTTTAATATAAAATGAGCTGATACTGTCTAGCCCTCAAATGGGTTTTGCAAGGTTATGGAATTAGAGGATTTAGAAGTTCAGTGGTACCGTGGGTATGGCTAAAAAATATAATCAACAACTAATTATTCTTGATATTATAAGTTATCATTTCCTCGTAGCAACGTACGAAAGCTTCTGAAGCGTGATCCCAGGTGGGAAGGTTCTGCGCATAGGCCAAAGCCACACGTTCCTGCTTAAATCGTTCCTCGGGATTTTGTAGGAACCGAACTACGTTTTTGACAAAATCAGTTACTTCATCTGCAACAATTACAGCTTGGCAAGTCGTCACATCTACTCCTTGTGCTCCGATAGAAGTACTAACTATCGCTTTTCCGGCTTTTAGTGCTTCCAAAACTTTTACTTTTACTCCTCCCCCTATCCGGAGAGGACAAACTACAACATTTGCAAGATTATAGAAAGGAATGAGAGAGTCTACGTAACCGGTCACTTCAATCTGTTTGTTCAATGTTAATGATAGGAGTGAAGGCGGAGGCTCGTTTCCAACGATAAACAGTTTTGCATTCGGTACAGCTTGCAAGACTAGGGGAAATATAAGCTGCGAGAAATAGAGCGCAGCATCAACATTTGGTTCGTATGCATAATTACCAACCAAGAGAATCGGAGCATCTTTAGATAGAGCAATATTGTTCTTCAAGATGCTATTAGAAAATTTAGATGCACCGGTAATTTCCTGGTGATCTATACCGTCAGGGATCATTTTGATATTAATATTGGGTTCCAATTTCCCCATAGCAGTTTTGTCCTCAGTGGTAAGTGTAACACATAGTGTCGCTCGCTTCCAAAATATTCGCTCCCATTTTAGAGTATTCACATACTCTCGCCAATAACGGGATCTGTCTTGAGGAGATTTTGACAGCATCAATCGTTGCAAATTCAATGAGTATTCTATATTATGTTCTACTAGAAGTACAGGAACCTCCAGTTTTGGTGGAAGGAGTTGCATGAGATAATAACCTTCAACATGTACGATGTCGAAGTCGCTATTTTCTAAGGTGCTAGATATATATGAACTGGCCTCCTCAGATAGGTGTCTCTTCATTTGAAGCGGATATAGCGCGTGAAACTCTTTAGGAACTGCTTTGAAAAGGTTCACGGTTGAACAGTACCAACGCAAGTCATTTACATAGGTGTTGTCTGTTTCCCATGTTTTGGTTACAGAGCACAGATGTATTTCGAAACTTTTGCTCAATCGAGATATCAATTCAAATTCTCGTATTCGTCCACCACTAAAAGGCGGAAATGGCAGATGAGCGGTCAGAAATAATATTCTCAACGATGGAACACGTTATCTACACATGTAGGTTTTTAATACACATATTAGGCTTTTTAAAGCGACCTAATTGTCTTACAGGACATTATGTTTTGATTCACGAGTAGTAGAATGTTTTGTTTAAAGAAGCTGAGAAATTGTAGTACAGGACATTTTGATTCACGAAGTATCAATGCAAAGAATATTATGATATAGGAGACATATTGATATTGGAATGGACCCATCTGAGATTTTTTCAAGGCCTTTACTTATTTACGACGATAAATGTTCTTCGTGCACTAAATTTGCGAACATTGCTATAGCTCTTTCTGGAGGACACATACGCATAGCAGGACATTATTATTCAGACGAAGCCATTCGGTTTAAGGATATGATTTTTCCTAAAACCTTCGATCCAACTGGAATGTTTTGGTTAATTAACAAAAATGGGGCATATGGAGCCAGATGTGGTCTGATACAGGTGATAAAAGAAATAATCGTAGCATTATTTAAGATAAGAACTATCAAGAAGACCAATAAGGTCAAGTGCGCCAACTGTGAAATAATTTCCTGCGGCTCTATAGAAAATACGTTTAGGCGTGCTGCAGGCATGATGATGAATAGTAGAAAATTTTCTTTTCATGATAAGTAGGGATTGGTAGTTCACTCAGTTTTTTTACGTATATCATTGGAGGCAAAGCCACTCTGGAATCCTAGTTTAGTTCTTCTAACTTAGGTCTGGATAGATTTCACATCGAAATATACTCATTCGGCCAAATTACAAAGTTAGTCTTAAAAGTGTGATGTATTGTTGTGGGATTCAAATAACAGCTTCTTAATTGCTCATATTTATTAACATCATCCGTCCTTTATTATTAGCTTATTTTGCCAGCTTCTTTTAATCGCGATAACATTCTTGATTCACCTTCGTGAAAACGCCTGTTGTCCTCGTCATTTTCTAAGAGTAGTGGAGAAACCTCTGTAGCTTTTCCATATTTGTCAAGAGCAACCATGGTCACAAAAGCGGTTCCGGCATGCACTCGAGTGTTGTCGTCAAGATCTTCAGATTCGACATTGACTTCGACCTCCATAGAAGATCGTCGAATATAGTTCAGCCGAGCAGAAAGTATCAAAGCATTGCCTATAAACACAGGTTTTAAAAATGTCATTCGATCGATGCTGGCCGTCACAACGTTTGCATGTCCGGAATGTCGTTTTGCGACAAGACCTGCGATCAAATCTACGTACTTTAAAATAACGCCACCGAAAACGTTACCTTTCGGATTAGCATCTGAAGGCAACATTATGATCGTCATCTCTGCTTTGGACTCAGTATGGCGTTTTCCACTTCTGTTCTGCGAAAAGGTCATAGAGTGATATCAGCCAGCATACTAAAGAATACGGCATATTAATACTATTTCCACGCTTGATATCGGGTCATTAAAATAGTGATAAGCAGGGACATAAAAAGATGGTAATGCTCAGTCATTAGTAATTATAGCAGCAATTAGGTTAAATATGTTAATTAAAGTCACATGAATAAACAGATGCTTAGGAAGTATTTTGACGATCCCTGTAATCTAAGTATAGTGGTTTATCACATTCCTTTCGTGCCCACTGCACACCTTCGTCTGAATGCCTCACCATGTTAGTAGACTGGTTGTATTGTATCCTTTGTAGTCGCTGCTGCTCAAGATCCTGGACTAATTCTGCCCTTGCTTGTTTTTGGTCATTAAACCCTTTCATCTCAAGTTTGCCATACACTTTATCAACATCAAAACCCTTATCCCTTACGCCTCTCGCTAAGAAAAATTGGGTGTAAACAAAGCGATCACTATGATTTTCAAGCATTTCTCGATTGCTATATGATATCATCCCAACTCCTTACTCTAATTTCCATTATAAGATTTTTCTGATACGTCATTAGCCTGCTTTAGGTTAAGTGGAAGTTCTAGTCCTTTCCTACCTTATCAAGAAGTTCAACTAGTTGCTTTGGTTGGTTGACGGGTAGCATTTCTCGTCGTCTCTTTATTTTTAATTCAATGACGCTGTCTAGGTCGTTGCTATCAACTTCTTATTCCTTCTATTTTGTAATAATGTCTCCCGCTAATTATCCATCGCCTAATCTATTGTCTATTGCTGTAAGACCATCTACGGAAAACTTCACTTTCTCTTCAGGGTTTTTCCATTTTCAT
>JBPCNB010000760.1:0-1765 GCA_051001675.1 Nitrososphaeraceae archaeon
TAGAAGGTATTGATGGATCAGGAAAATCAACTCAAATCCATCTTCTAGAAAAGTGGCTACGGTTTCGTGGGCTACCCGTCTTCATGACAGAATGGAATTCATCAGAAACCGTGAAAGAAATAACATCGAAAGGTAAAAAGAAAGGCAGACTGACTCCTACCACTTTCTCACTCTTGCATGCGACCGATTTTGCTGACAGATATGAAAGGAATATCTTCCCTCTAATCCGTGCAGGGTATATCGTTTTAGCTGACAGGTATGTGTATACGGCTTACGCAAGAGATATAGTGAGAGGTTGCAGTTACAAATGGGTGTGTAAGGTTTATGACTTCGCAGTAAAGCCGGATTTGATTTTTTATTTTAGAGTACCTATAGATATTGCAGCTGACAGAATCCTCTCAGGAAGACCAAAGCTAAAATATTACGAGGCAGGAATGGATCTGAATTTTAGCAACGATGAATATGAAAGTTACAGATTATTCCAGAGTCGCATTATCGATCAATATGAATCTATGATTGATGAAGAAGGATTCACTGTGATTGATGGGACAGAGGATATAGAGCAACAGCAGGCAGCAGTAAGAGAAAAGACGTTGGAACTGATCCCCCAACAGCAGATGCTTACTGGACGTGCTTAGGTAATGAGGAGCAGCGCAAGAACTCAAGTAAAGCATAAGAGAGTCATTCGGACCATAGGACCAAGACCTCTACGATATTATGGAAATGGTATTCCTTATCTTAAAGAAACAGAGATCAAAGGAAGACTTGTAGTCATAGAAGGTCCTGATGCATCTGGCAGAAGTACGCAGATTGGAAATTTAATAATCCATTTAGAAGCAAGTGGACATGCTGTACTAAACACAGGGTTGAGACGATCTGATCTTATAGCTCCTGGTCTCTTAGAAGCCAAAAGAAATTTCGCCATAGGGAAAAAAACATTAAGTCTTTTCTACGCTGCAGACTTCGCAGATCAACTTGAAAATAAAATAGTTCCTGCTCTTCGAGCTGGGTATATCGTTTTAGCAGACAGGTATATTTTTACTCTCATAGCAAGAGATTCAGTAAGAGGAATAAGTCGAACTTGGTCTCATAATCTCTTTGGATTTGCTATAATACCCGATCTGGTATATTATTTAAACGTAAATCCTACCACGCTAGTACATAGAGTCTTTGAGAAAAACTCTTCTCTAGATTATTATGAATCAGGAGCAGATATGGGCCTATCGGAAGATATGTTCGAATCCTTCTTGAAGTATCAAGCGATGCTTGGAAAAGAATTTCGTCGGATGCAAAAGAAATATGGATTGGTTCCCATTGATGGAAACCGTAATCCAGAGGAAATTCATCGCGACCTAAGAGCAAGAATTGATAAATTCCTTTTGCAATAATAGACAAAATTCCAGTCAATTTACAATTCAATATATGTGGTTAGAACCAAGTTGATAAGAATATTGTTGTAATCTGTTAGCGTGTGGAAGATTGGTTTCAAGAGCACAATAGTATTACGCGGGTAATCCAATCTATTTCTCTATTGCTTTGACTATTGACGTCATAATTTCTAATTCAGTACATAGACCTTAGGGAGACCAAAAGAATTTAACTACAAACAATGATATTATAACTAGGGAACAATGTCAACTCAACACTCTGGTCAAACTGTCAAAATTGACGTGAAAAAGTTTGTCAATGCCTGCAAAAGGAACATTTCAAGAGTAAGCAATAAACTAGATGAATACCTTGCTAGTCCAGATGAAAAAAATATCCA
>JBPCNB010000761.1:0-3017 GCA_051001675.1 Nitrososphaeraceae archaeon
TAACTTTGTTAATTAAGGAAGATATACTGCTGGTACACTAGAAGATCAGGTTAAAGACATTGGAAGAAGAAAACTCTTTATGAAAAAGGACTTGGCTGACATTGTTATTAAAAATATGCACTTGAGCAGGGCGATAATGAAAAATTGATATCTGTGACTGATATTCTAAACGCAATATCTGACGATAAATCTCTACTGCTGTTTAACACTATTGCTATTACAAGTGGTGAAACTGAGATTCAGATAAGAAAAATGGGACTTACTTTAAAGCAGTATTACTCAAGAATGGCCAAGTTGACAAAAGCTGAGCTAATAAGAAGAAAGAATGGAAGATATTTCCTGACTCTAGTGGGTAAGATAGTTTATGAGGCTCATATGACAATAGGTAAAGCTCTTAATTACTATTGGAAGCTTCAGGCATTAGAATCAATTCAAACCTCCTCATCGGTATCGGCTGGGCTTCCAAAAGAAGAGTTATCAAAACTAATCGATACTTTGATAGATAATCTTCAAATCAAAGATATACTCATGAGAACGCCAGTTCCCACTGAACATCAACAATCAAGAGAATCAATACCACAAATCACAACAGGTGCAAAAGAAAAAATGAGATTAGAAAAGCTGGTGTCATATAGGTAAAAGACGTAAGATGAGGAATATCAAGGTTGATGCCTTTTAATCCTATTCAAAAGTTTATTGAACTCCTTTTTAAAATACTCATCCAATTGAGTTGGATTATCATCTTTGTGAGATGTCTTCGCAGTTATCTTCCATTTAATAATGTTTCAGAACTATAAGCAAAGCCCTTAACTAGTACAAGAATCAATTCTACGTCGGAAAATTTGCATCTATTATTTGCAGTAGTATGATAAGCTTGTCATAAATAGTAGTTTCCGTCTTGGTATTTTTGGTATTCAAATGAATGAAGGGGAGTTTCTCAAAAAAGTTTGTTTGAATGTATTTGCTTCTGCGAAGAGAGCCAGGTTCGTTGGTGTAGTTGACCAGGATGGTAAATTGCTATTGGGAAAATATAGACACAGAAGCGAAAAAGACTCTTCAGCACTTCTTATCAAGTCAAGTATTTTTTGTTCACATTATTTAATTCCTACAATAAACAAGAACAGGGATGCTAATAAATTTAGAAAAAGTATGAGCTACGATATCATAGAGGAGGAATTAGAAGAGCCCTGTTTTGAGCTACTAGATTTACCTGGCGGTGATACTATGAAACTGATTATTACTCCACTAACAAATAGGTATGATAGGTATCTTTGTGTTTATTTAGAATTAGTACCATTGTCATGCGCAGAGTCTATAAAAGCGCCAATCGAACACCATGACAAAATTGACTCTTTGATATGAGTTCATTAAATAATTAAGTAATGATTCTAGTCATAAATGCGCTAACTTGTCTTGTTCCTCTCATCTTCTTTTTTTGGTTTATTCTGGATAACGGTATGTCAACATCCTATGCACAAGAACAACAACCATCAAAAAAGCAGCAATCACTGGTACCAGAAAAATCAGGTGTGAAAATTACATATCCAACTGATGGTCAAACAGCCGCTAAAGGTGAACTTGTAATATTTGGTACAGCCACACATAATGCCAATGCTACTGATTGTACAGTTTATGCTGATTGGAATGACTCAAAGCCCATGCAAAAGACAATGCCTGCTGGGATGAATTATACACAGTTTGGGAGAGCAAATGACTACTCAAGATGGATTTTTACCTATACAGAGAAGTACCACATGATAAGTGAGGGAACGAATGAGCTAACCGCTAAGCTATCCTGTGATATTGGTCCTTTCAATTCTACAAAGTACGATTCGGTAAGTATAACAGGTCTACCATGAACCGTCCTATCTGCAATAATAATTAGCCTGTTCTTGATGAGTGTGTGATAACATCGTTGCCAAATTAGGATTCTATACTAAGATAAAAAAGCGTGAGAGTAAGACAAAAAAGTGAGACTTATTCCATACAATAAAGGTTTCTTCTTGACGTGCTAATTTACAAATATTAGTTCTAGAGCCCTTTAGAACTTGTAATATAAACACATAATTTGTAAGGAATATGGACAGCATTTTGATACAATAGATGCTCTGAGAACATGAGAAATCAGAATATCAGCTTCAAAACAAAGGACTTTGAAGTTAGCGTTGCAAAGGAACTTCTATATGAGAGGTAATAAAGTACCAGATGAGGGTGTGTATGCGATATTGGTAAACTTAGTCCCAACTTGTGTCAAATGTGGTTCGCCTGTAACTGATTTATTAGAGGCAGAAGTTGAAGAACAAGGACAGCTAAAGAGGGGAAAGTATGTCAATAGTGTCTGGATGTGTAACGAATGTGCAGATGTCCAAAAAAATGAGAGTAAGAATGATCAACGTGAAAGTATAGTAGGGCTAGCAAGTGCATCTGATGTTTCTCCCAATACTCCAAAGGCTGATGAAGCTAATTTATAGTATTTTAGTAGCATTATGATTTTTCTTTCAAAAGACTAGAATGATTCTGGATGTTCTTTCTTATAGTGTGCGGTTAGTTCTTCTGTGCTAGAAAATAATTTATTGCAGTCTTGACAAGTATTAGTATTCGTTGATTCTTTATCTTTATAGTCTTGCAGGTTAGGTCTTTCCTCTGGATTCATACTAGGTGCTACATCTTCACTTTCTCTTTTTTCTTCTAACATGTGACAATATCTGTATAACATTCCTCTTTAGAGTTAATATTAAAGGCGAATAGAATAGTTCAAAATCGAATATTAACTACTTGTCATGTTAACACAGCTATTTCACTTTCTGTTTCTGTTTCTGTTTCTGATATCGCTGGAACTTGAGTTATGTTGAGGTTCACCTGCAACGGATTTGATGTTGGTAAAGTCTTTGCCAAGTCAGTATACTGTACTACCGCTATAACGTTTTGCAATGTACTGTGCAGCCAATATAGATGAAGTTTGGTCTTTTATTATACTTTATTATACCATTGTAAAATCCTAGGAAACCCCTGAGCAT
>JBPCNB010000762.1:0-2457 GCA_051001675.1 Nitrososphaeraceae archaeon
GCATACAGCCATTTCCTTTGAATCTGACACTAGTCTAATTTGATTATGAATTTAATCAAACACTAATGAAATTAGCCATCATTTTCTGATTTACCATTTACAATATTACAACTCCTTGTTAATTTAATGCTTATTGAGTAATAGGCCCACAATAGGAGTGCTATTGAGACAATTCTTAGTGGAGTTTGATAATTTGACAGGAAGGTAGATAGAGTTATTCCTGCACCGCCCAATGTAGATACAAGAAGAAACCCAAGTGAAGAACAACTTGCACATGTGCTAGAAAGAATGCTTATGGAAGAGCCAGAGAAAAAAGAGGCGGCATTAAATTTCACACCTCTTGAATGCTTAAGCACATAAACATTCATACTTACTACCATTCCCAAAAGGATCGCAGTTATATTTGATAAAATAAAGCCTGCAATCGCATCCTCTGGTAAATAGAATACCACAATAGGAGAGAAAAAGAGTAATTGCTCAAAGAGATTAAATACTATCCAAAAGATTGCTGCTGTTGTTCCAGCCAGAGTGATATATGTCCAGTGGGAAAATACTAGTTTGATAGATACAAGCATACATCCAAGCCGTTGAATTAATGATTGTTTAACTGAAACTTTTGTAGTTGTATTTCTATTTGTTACCATTTATTCTATTTACTCTTTAGATTTTTGTCTATTATTGCCTTAAAAGAAGCAAATGGATGTGCTCCATTTAGTATCTCAGGATTAGAACCATCTTTACTATTTACAATTATAAATGAAGGAGTATCCTGAAATCCTAGTGAAGAAGCAAATGCAACATCTTTTTCCACAAAGGATTTGTATTTTTGGCTATCAAAACATGAATTAAACTTATTCATGTCCAATCCTGGTGTCTTGGCTGCAAATTTTTTCAGGTTTTCTTTGCTAACCCATCCAGAGTCAATTGGTTTTTGATTTTTGTATAACAATTGATGGAAATCCCAAAACTTTCCCTGATCGTTTATACATTGAGAAGCAATAGAGGCATTCATAGAATCAATTCCTCTATTAGGTAAATGTTTGAAGACCAAGACAACTTTACCTGTCTGAATATATGTCTGGTTAATAATTGGTTCTGTGGCTTTTACATATCTTGAACATAAATAGCATTGAAAGTCACTGAAATCAACTATAGTTATAGGAGCGGAAGTAGGCTCTCCTAAATATGGAGAGCCTTGCCGAATTAGATTAGGCAATGAAAAATTCTTATTAATATTAATATTTGCTCCTTGTGGTTGTTTTTCAGCTACCGTAGCTGCATGTGCATGGTAGTAATTTTTCTTCGCAATGGGAGAATTAGAGGAAGAAGATATGAGTGCAATAGCAATGAGACTCAAACAGAAAAAAAATCCCACAAATGACATAGCCTTAGTGAAATTAGTTATCTGATTAAGTCTTCTCTGCTGAGGCTGCGGAATCTGGCAAAATCTATTTTCTAACAGCCGCCAATACTTAAGCGATTTGTAAGCTACGAAATACCAAAACAACAATTTATCAAGTACAATAAGAACGGACAACCAAGATGATGGTCTATTGTCATGTTCATTTTATACCTCCAACAGGTTCTGCCTCTCCTGATTTGTTGTTAACTTCATTTGTTTCCAAAGTGTTTGATCTGGTTGGGGTAGATCCTCCAATTAGAGTATCGTTTACTTCAGGAGCAGGTGTAATAGTGGTATTTTCAGATATTGCGGAAGCAAACTTTGTAGTCATATTTGAACTACTCAATACAATTGTATCAGATGGCATACCAACTTGTGCATATGCCGGTTGATTAATGGTATCACTTTCTTGTTCTGGTACCGCCACATATGAAAGAGATATTCCTGCAATAAGCGTTAATACTGTAGTGCTTATTCTCATGCTTGACAAAAATACCTACACAAATGATTTAAGACTTACATTCTGTCCAGAACTTCAAAGGTCATGATATAGGTGGTGCTGCATATATTCTTAGTAGTAATCGTACACTTGTCTTCAGGCGAAATTATAGATTGTAAGGAATGTGGACAGCGTTTTGATACGATAGATGCCCTAAGAGAACATGAGAAATCAGAGCAGCAGAATAAAGAACTTCAAAACAAATGACTTTGAAGTTAGCGTTGCAAACATTACTACAAAATTGATACATATGGTATAAAAAAAGTCTTATTAGATATCACTAAAATTTGGATAATTTTCAAATATTATTGAGTAAGTTGGTTCATAATTTCATAATCACGGTACCTATAATTGCATAGAACTATACGTGACATCCGAATTTACTTGATCCTTAGTAAACACCACTGAATGAATTGAAATAGATTTTTTCTGCTCCTATTTATCTTTTCTATTTATAGGTATAGGGCAGCCAAACGCAGTAATTATTATTATCAAGATTTCATGAATCTATATCATGTCCATAGCGTTCTATAGCAATATTTTGTGCATGCTGGAC
>JBPCNB010000763.1:0-6725 GCA_051001675.1 Nitrososphaeraceae archaeon
CTCCAAGGGTTTTAGTACACTTCGCTGAATCAATGATAGGCACAGTTATTAAAGGGAGAAATAAAAAAAGTAAAAAAAATCAAAAGGTCATGGCATAAGAAGGCCAAAAAGACCAAACAATGGTAGTATAGCCATACGACATGAGTAACAACATAGTATTATTTTTAACTTAAAGTCATCGAGTGTAAATGGAATCCCATCCCCAAGACAACATAGCAAGATGATGACTTATCTATGGGTCAAACGTATTAATAATAATATATAATTGTACTTGCCTTCTGACGACTCTATTCTTTTAGCCAATTGCATGAAAGACTATCGGGGAAATATGGCATTAGAGATTGGAGTTGGCTCTGGAATTATAACAGAATCATTGTTTGCAAACTTTGAATATGTTATAGGAACAGACTTAGTTCTTGAGTCGTTGAGTAGTAGTAAACAAAATGATTCGAAGTATCACAGAAACACGGACAAATTATTGAAACATGTAAATGGTTTGGAGTTAATCTGTGCAGATGCGGCTTCTCCATTCATGAGGTGCGTCTTCGATTTGATTGTTAGCAATCCGCCATACTTACCAGATGATTACGATAGCGGCGGTAAGAGAATCAATGACGGAGCGATCTATGGAGGCACAAATGGAATAGAGATGACATTGCATATAATCCAGTCATCCGTTCTGTCTTTGAAGAGAGAAGGCAGCCTGCTGATAGTAGTTTCAAGTTTGTCTAATATGCCCCGACTAGATGAGTTATTGCGGCAGCTCAATATGACTATGAAAATAATAATCGAAAAAAAATTGTTCTTCGAAACTCTTTCAGTAGTAGAGATCAATTTTAAATCTATGTGATTATTGCTAAGGATTTCGTTCTATTTCTTCAAAATACTTGCACTCATTTGGGCTATTTTGTCTGTCATGTCACTGAGAGTGGCATTACCTCCAAGGTCATAAGTGACGTATTTATTTTCGTTAATGACTCGCTCGGTGGCTGTAAATATGGCTTCCGAAATGTCTTTTTCACCTAGATAATCTGCCATCCAAGCACCAGACAGGATTGTAGCAACGGGATTTACCTTATTCTTATTAGCATATTTTGGCGCACTGCCATGTGCGGGTTCGAACATGGCAAAATTATTCCCAAAGTTGCCCGAGTATACGGTCCCTATAGATCCGACATGTCCAGATGCGCATTCTGAAATTATATCCATGAACAAATTAGTACTAAGAATTACACTGTCATTAAATCTATCAGGATTTTTCACTAGCTGTTGAGTCATATTATCGATATAATACTCTTCAACTTCTATATTGCTAAATTGCTTATTCGTGTTAGTTACCGCTTGCCAAAAAATTCCATCCGTTTCTTTAAGAATATTTCTTTTTGTAACTGCAAAAATTTTCCTGAAGCCTTTGCTACTTGCTATATCAAAGCCTTTAATGGCTACTCTTTCACAGCCTTTTTTAGTAATCTTCCGTATCGCAATTGCTGACTCATCACTCGTTTTGAACTCTATTCCTGCATATAGACCCTCGGTTGCTTCTCTCACACATATGAAATCTAGATGGCGTGGTGAGTTTTTGTAGGTCTTGATTGGCCTTACATTTGCATAGAGCTCAAACTTTTGCCGAATGCTTACAGCAACACTTCTTGGAGCATCTGGATTGGGGATTGTAGTGGTTGGTCCCTTAAAGCAGGCATCACTATTTTCAAGTAGTTTCCATACCTCTGGAGAAATATATGAACTTCCTTTGTTTTTCTCCCACCATTCAGATCCAGCATCACAAGTAATTAGTTCAATATTGGAATTGCATTCCTTTAATACCTTGAGCATAGCCTGGACTAGCTCAGGCCCGGTCCCATCTCCTTTTATAACGGCTGCAGTTGGTTTTTTTCTTGCCAAGTAAAATCAGATCAAGGGCAAAAATCTGGGTCTATAATTTATCTATTTGGGTATCAATTCAAACCTAGCGACCATATTGTCTGTAAAAGGAGGTATCTCTGAAACGTTCGATACAGGAGTAAATTCCCTTTTCTCCGAATAATAAGAGTATCTGGGATTATACATTCCAAGGTCTATTAACTGCTCGGCGGGGACTCCAGTCGAATTGTCAACTACCGAAATAGTCTTATTGTCAGTTGAGTATACATTGAGAAAGTCTCCCATTGTTAGCCTGACTGGTCTGACGTACTGGATATGCAACTTGTTACCGATTTCATCCGTGTGTATAACCTTGAGGCATTCTTTACCATCCTCAGGCTGTCTTCCAATATCGTCTGGCAATAGCTTCGGTTGTCCATCTACAAGTACCTCGACTGTGGGATGTACATTAAAGGTGTCCACATTATGCGCCTTGAGACATATACCTAAAACAGGAGGGGGTGGTACAAGTTGCATTATAAGCATTCCAGCTAATGTCGCAGCACCTATCGCAATCGGCGGTATCAGGATCTGTTTCTTACTTATCCTTTTTTTAGGCTTTTCTTCCTTCATTTTTCGCTTGGGCATTCAACTGTCACGCAGGTTTGGTGTTGTCTCTTATTGTCTGTATATTGTCTATATAATTGCTTTTTAATAAGTAATCACTCATCCAGATAAGGTTAGAGTAAAGGGGAAACAGTATATAGCTATGCTCAGTCATAATATGCATAACTTTGCTTTATAGTGTAGCTATAGCCATAGGTTGAATCATGGGTGCGGCATGCGTTAAAGTAATCATAGTGCCGCGTCGATTATCTATCGCTTAACTTGCTTGATAGAATATGCTCTGTTTTTGTCATTACTATAGCTCCCCGCTACAGCGTGCAGTTTTTGATCACTGCATTCATATTTTTTATAAGGTAAAATCCATAGTTTGCGATCAAGAATTTGTTGACAATCAATATCGATGGAGCCAGCAGAGGGAACCCAGGTCTGTCAGGCATAGGAGCAGTCTTCTCACGAGAAGGCGAAAAAGTAGCAGAGTATAAAGAATTTGTAGGGAACACAACCAACAACCTTGCAGAATATATGGCTCTAAAAAAAGCTCTCACGATAGCATCGACTTTGAAAGACGAAGAGATAACCGTTCTCTCGGATAGTGAGCTAGTTGTCAAACAGAGAAATTATTCCTATAAAGTGAGAGCAAAACAGTTAAAAATAATCTTTAGAGAAATCAATAACTTGGAAAAATACTTTAAATCAGTTCATTATAAGCATATTCCTCGGGAAAGTAATAGAGATGCGGATTTTCTGGCAAATAAGGCGATAGACGAATACGTATTAAATATCGAAAAACCAAAGAGTAGTAGGCAGCTGTGAAGATTCAGAGTTAATCCCGATTTATAAGAAAAGATAAAAGTGAGGAAAAGGCATTTGACTGAGCTGCCACACAACTTTCTTACTAGATGTTCGCTACAAACATCTACTAACCTATTGGGTCATGATTCTTCATATTACCAAATGCAATCAAGACAATTATAGAAATCCGTCTCGAATTAAAGAACGAATATGCGATCACTTTTTTATTTTGTCTTGAAATTATGTACGTCTAAAGGTCAACTTGACTAAACTAAAGGTTTATCTAACGAACTGATATAGAAGAAAAGTTAAATTTGCTTATGAAGAAGGAGTCAAAGATACCAAGTATCGTCAAGGATATAGTGATAGTTGTAATAGGAGTCGCTATTATCTGGCTTGGACTTCGATTTGTGTTTGATACGGGTAATCCATTCTATGTAGTCTCTAGTGGAAGTATGATTCCCAATTTGAATGTAAATGATATACTGGTAGTTAGAGACGGTGATTCCTTTAAAGATCTAAGAGAAGGAGATATTATAGTTTTCAATAGGCCCGATGGAGCTGATAGGGTAATCGTTCACAGAGTCGCAGAAATTTTTGACGATTCGGAAGGAAACCACAAAATTATCAGAACAAAAGGTGATGCAAATGATGGCTCTATTCCTGGAACTGATTTCCCGATAAGAGAAGATGATTACATTGGAAAGGTTGCATATGTCATTCCTGGAGCAGGCATCATTACTAAAATCTTGAGCCCTCCCGTAAATTATATTATTATAGCCGCGATTATTGCTCTGATGGTGGTTACGCAGCTGGGTAAGAGGAAAAATAATAGCAAGAATAATCAATCGCAGCAGACTCCATCAGAGGAGACAGACAATAAATGATAAGAGAGGATATCCTTTCTTTGATTAATGCCTAGTGTCTACCGTAAATTAACGTGCGGAGATAGAGCCACCACAAGATTCTCTTACGATATCTTCCTCTTCTTATTGCGCGCGGATAAGCATCAGCATATCACAAGTTTTAACCAAGCTTTTTATGATAGGACCAGATGGCAGAAATCCCCCATTCTATCACCTATTAAGTAGAACCTTGGTCTTAATTCCGCCGTTTTTAGAAAGTCGTTTTCTATCTGTTTTTCTTATTTTCCTTTAATTAAAGACTAGAAGGCACTAACTTTCTTTGTAATAGTTAGGACGTCTTCGTCGATTAACGTATGATCCAGCCCTACTTTTTGACCGCCAAATTTAGCACTTCTCCCCCACACCTGAGCAAATTTAAAATCCCTCGTCATTTTTCGATGTATTTTGTTGCAAACTGATCCAACATTACTTCCATTACGAATAATCAATGGTTCTTCATAATCTGTCTCACCCGTCTTTCGACGTAAATATATTCTTATGAGATCCAGCTGTTGATAAATTGCTTGTTTTAAAGCATCTATATTGACATTTGCATCGGCAGATATTGGTACAAATTTAGTTCCTATCTTTGACTGAACTTCTTTGAGAAAGCCCTGATTTACCAAGTCTATTTTGTTAAGAACAGTCAATGAAGGAATGTATATTCTATTCCCGGATAAGACATCTATCAGCTGATCGTCAGTTAGACCTGGTTCTCTTATTATTAGACGACCATTATGTATTCCATACACATGGAGAATTTCCTTGATCAATCTTTCTGTCATAGCAATAGGAACTTGAATATTAACTGAAACCCCGCCAATAGATGCTTTTTCTAGGACCACATTTGGAGGTTTTTGATCTACTTTTATTCCAATTTCTGATAGCTCTTTTTTCAAGATAGACAAGTGATGAGGCTGAAACACATCAAGAATCATAAGGACCAAATCTGCAGTTCTTGCTACTGAAAGAACTCTCTTACCAAGTCCTTTTCCCGCAGCTGCGCCTTCTATGATTCCCGGCATATCTAGTATCTGAATCTTCGAACCAGAATAATCCATCATACCAGGTACAGCAGTTAACGTTGTAAATTGATAAGATGCTACACGAGATTTGGCATTTGTCAACGAGTTTAAAAGTGTAGATTTACCAACACTAGGTAATCCGATCAATACAACGGTAGCGTCTCCGGCCTTCCTAACATCGAAGCCAGCGCTTGCGCCTCCTGTAGATACGATTTTACCATGAGTGTTTTCGTCCAACTCCCGCTTGAGACGCGCAATTTTCGCCTTAAGCAATCCAATATGGAATTCAGTGGCTTTATTGATCTGAGTCTTATGAATCTCATCTTCAATTGCTTTTATCTTCTCAGGAATACCCATCTGCAATACTCACGTGATTTGTTTTATCTTATCTGAATATGGATATAGTTGTTTTTATCTGCCCGAGCCGACCTCGGATTTTCGAAGATGTAATTATTGGGTAGCAAAAGGCTAAAAGTGTGTTCGAAGTTAATGAGAAAGCGCTTAGAGGCTAAGCATGTTATTTATGACTGTAATTCTGGGAGAAATGGATGGTTGATTATTCAAGACTTTTAGTTCTAACTTTCTTCTGAGGGAATATATTCTGTATAGAATATAGATAAAAAGCGCCTAATGCAGATATACTACAAATGAGAACCTCGCTTGACTATGTTTGACAGTAAAGTGATGTCAGTGTTCATGACCTTTCTGCCTGCCGTTATAATACTAGGATTTGCATATTATAGTATCGTTCCCAACGCCAATGCGCAATCCTTAGAGAATGAATCATCCGTGGCTAGCTCGACGGTATGCATGAATGATCAACCCTGTCAGACGATTGTATGTAACGAAAATCAACCATGTGCCACTTCAACAACACCGAATATTCCAAATCCATATGAAGACTATTTGGATGCTAGGGAAGACATGTTAGAAGACGACTTTGAGTAGGTATGATTGTTCTGAAACGTTAAGCCTCTTACTAGTTCGTTTCATAGCTTGATTTGGCAATCTCGCAAGGGTTAATAGATTTTTGAGCTTTTGGGACTGCTATCGAAAAGTAGAAACGATGGAATTGAAAAATTTATATATTTGATTCAACAAATTAGATATAAACACTGTGCTGCGCAGCACAGTGTTTATTAAATAAAGGACAATAAAATGGAAAAGCCTAATTGGGTATGCACATCCTGTGGGATGTGGTCGTCAAGAAAATATAGCGTCAAACGCCACATTTCGACTGTACATGGTGGATTTTCAGTCATGGTTTCTTTTATTGAATATATTGTTGGCAGACAAACTGGAATATACCGTCCTCCATTTCCTGCTGCCCAGACGGGTCATCGGGATGTTCAGTCTCGGGAGACGAAAAAAACCGCTGGCTCTTTTGACACATTTAAGGAGGAATATTGCAAGGAAATAGCAAGAGAAGCCGCACGAGCAGATTACCGAGCTAGAGGGTAAATTATCTGTCTACCAATGTCCTACGGACCTGTCTTTATTTTTTATCGTATGAGAG
>JBPCNB010000764.1:0-1330 GCA_051001675.1 Nitrososphaeraceae archaeon
CAATACTGCATAGAAAATATAGCCATCTGATCTAGTATAGACTTTAATGCTCTACCTTTTTCTGTAAGAAAATATTCAACCCTTACAGGCATTTCATAATAATATACCTTTCTTTTTATCAAACCAGTCTGTTCCATTTCTTTTAATCTCGCAGAAAGTATCTTGGGATTCACTCCCTCTATATGATCGACGAACTGGTTGAATCTTGTCTTGTTTTGCATCATCTCACGAATGATCAAAATTGTAAACTTCTTGCCAACCAATTTGAACGTGGTATCAATCGGACAGCACTTCATGCCTTCTATACTCCACAGGTTAGTGTTTTCTTGTATATAGGCCACCCAGAGAACTATTCATCATAGCGATTTATATACTAACGATTGTATAGTAGGTTGCCTTATAACCATCACCTCTCTATCAGGAAATGGTTCTCTAAAGGATTGACACGAAAATTGAACCGTTTTGAGGCATAAGTATATTTATGCATTTAACATACTCGGGAATTATAGTATTATAATTATAATACTATAAATGCTGCGAACTTACCTCCCCTATTCAAAAACTCTATTGATTAATGAAAGGTTAATCCGTAACCTTAACGCACATTTTGGGGTTATAAAATCAAAAAAAGAATTTGCAATTAAAGAATAGAAATGAAATAGGAAAATATTATCGAAAATCATAATATCTAGGCAGGCTGTGGAATTTATCCGGGTTTGCAGCTATACTGCGAACCAACACGTATGGTTAACGAAAAGTGGCATAATCTTATGCAGGAGCAAACACCTGTATACGAGCATTGCCCCCATCTACTACATAGACAAAACCTGATGGGTCTACAATTAAACCGGTTGGATCAAGTGACTGTCCATTACTACTGCCTGCTGAGCCCCATTTTGTTAGAAAATTACCTTCACTGTCAAACTTTTGTACACGATCATTGCCCTCATCAACTACGAAAACATTTCCTGATGAGTCTGTCGTTATGCCCGCGGGCCTATCGAACTGTCCGTCCCCTGCACCAAGAGTTCCCCATTTTGTTAGAAAATTACCATCGCTATCAAACTTTTGAATACGGTTGTTACCAAAATCTGCCACATAGAGATTATCAGACGAGTCAATTGCAATAGCAGCTGGTGTAATAAACTGTCCATCCCCCATACCAGGTGTTCCCCATTTCGTTATGAGATTGCCATTGCTGTCAAACTTTTGTATGCGGTTATTTTCTCCAAAATCTCCAACGTATACATTCCCCGAGGAGTCCACTGCGATACCAGCAGGATTGATAAACTGTCCATCACTTAGACCAGTAGAACCCCAAGACCTAATG
>JBPCNB010000765.1:0-9203 GCA_051001675.1 Nitrososphaeraceae archaeon
TATTAAGAAAGGAACACGAACCGAGGCTTCAAATCCTACTGGCGACAACGAACCGCTTTAGGAAGCTTTTAAAGAGTGTTTACCTTTATTATGATGAATCCAAATACTGAAGTGATATCACTGCGGAAACCACTGGCCCCATTAATAAAATATAGGATACCCTCCCCAGATAAGGAAACAATTTGTACATTCGTACCGGTTACTTTGCACCAAATTAAGGAAATTGCTCCTTTTGGAAAAATACGTTCGACAGGAAGTATATCATGAAGCTATTATGGGCTAGGAACAGTTGAAGATCCACAAATGGTGGAGAATTTGTGCAGAAAACATGGCCGTGCTGGATCTTGGAACTCAACATAAATAGTGAGTGCTGCTGGAGCTGGAGACAATAAAGAGGCATTTCGGAGACAATTGTTGAAATATACCTTTCCTCAAGCTCTCGCAACGCGCATGCAAAAGGGAGAAAATGGACACATTTTAGGTAAAGTATATATTATAAAAAGAGCCGAACCCGCCTATATGAAGGAATCGAAGCCCACCGGACCCGCCTAAAATTTAATCTATTGACCAAGGATGATTTGGCTTTGCTTGTAAAAATTTATAAGAGCTCCGACTAAATGCTCTACTAGTTGAGTTCACAAGAAGTTGTTACATTACAAGATCGTAAGAATCCCCTTTTAAACAGAAGAGAACTTAAAGTAATCATAAAGAATACACAGGGTCAATTGAACAAACTCAGTGCCGCATCGATGATTGCAAGTCATTTTCACTTAAATCAGCAAGAGCAAGTTTTGCCCATATTGATGCAAAATGAAACAGGAAGGACTGACATACATGCATTATTTTATATTTACAATTCTTTAGAGGATGCGCGGCAACAACTGCCAAGATATTTGATGTCAAGGAATATGTCAAAAGAAGCAAGGAAAAAAATCATTGATGACGAAAAAGCAACAAAGTTGAAGGCTAAACAGGCGGCCGCTGCTGAATCTAAGAGTAGCAGAGGTAAGAAGTAATGGCAGACAAAAAAACAGGTAGCGCTCACAAAGGAGAAGTCTCAGTATACAAGTTCTACAAGACTGAGGGTGAAAATAAAATTGTTAGAACCAAACGAGATTGTCCTAGATGCGGCAGAGGTGTTTTCATGGCTGAGCACAAAGACCGTTTCACCTGCGGGAAATGCGGATTTACAGAATTCCAAAGGACAGAAACGAAATCTGGAAATAATTCCGAAAGTAAAGTTCGACCATAGCGACCTCACCATAAATGGTGATGAAATCATTGTTGTGACCCAGATCTAACGACCATGTAAGTATGCTCGCATATATGAATGCACGCTCAGCCGAGATCTCTGATCAACACAATTATGTTTAGTCTGCAACCTCGTTTATTACTTCTCTAATCGATTGAGCAATAGCTGTCGAAATTAACGGATAGAATTGTTTAATGTAATCTGTGGACTTCGTAGACAATTGTTGTCTGATATATTCTTTCATCGTAGTTGACTTTATATTGGCAGTTGATAAATGGCCGCAAGAAAAATATCCCGTAAAGAATTCTCTTATAATTTCCTTAGCAATAACAATATTCTTGGTTCTTTTTAAACTCCAACAGAGAATTTGGATAATATCCCAAATCGGGTCGCTGCCATGTTGATCATCACTAAAAACGAATTGCTCCAAATCTGTAAAAAATATCCCACTATTGGAACCATTACTATTGTTAATGATAACGTTGTTGGGTTTTACATTGCCTAGTGCACATTGGGTTGAGTGAATCATAGCAATCTGTTTCCCAATTGTCCTAATCCAAAAAATATTTTCGCCACCTGCTGTTGACTCCTTCTCCAATGAATTCTGAATAATATGACTCATATTTTTCCCTTCCACATGGCTTGTTACCAATATTCGGCGTTCTAAGTCAACAACTAATATTGTAGGGGTATTAAGTCCTAGATCATCACGTAGATACATGAGCGCCTTGTACTCTGTACCAAGTCTAAATAGAGGGTCCACTTTAAAAGAATGCTTAAAAGTTGACGCAGTGGAGGCGGACCAGGCATTTAACGCGGCCCATTTTACCCCTTTTAATTTTGCAAATTTTTTCGCTACGATAGAAATACTACTACTAGAATTATGAGCATCCTTTAATGTATAAGATATAGTTCTACTATTAATATCACCCAAACGACATTTATTTGGTATATTGTAAGCAGTGAAGCCGGATGATTTGGCGACCAGATCCAACCATTTTTTATTGCTCTTACTGGTAAAGAGGCCCTCACGTAATTTCCAATAATGCTCTCTTGGATTGGCCATGAATTCTGGAAGACATAATTGTTGAGTCCTATGCCGTTTTATTTTTGAGTCTGCCTCTTTCATCGCATAGTGAAATATTCTCCTACCGGCGTAGACATGAATAAAATAAGAACTAAGGATTTGCAATTTTTTCTCCAGCTTTAAACTTATAGTATTTTTCCCCCCTTGCTTGCTGATGACTAGACGTTTTTTGCCTATTTGCAGTAATGGACACTCCGTATTTGTTGTTGGATGCTTCAATATGATTAATTCCTTATCATTAGTAATTATTTCCCCAAGAGCTTTCTTGTATCCCTGCAGTGCAAAAGCTAAATTATGCGAAGCCGAAGCACCCGTATATATTTTATAATAACTATATATCGCAGCAGGATATACAGAACTTCGACGCTTTATTTTTGAAAAGAGAATGAACTCTAGAGGAAATGATACTTCCGAACACAAGATATTTGTAGTTTTTACAATATCGAATAGCTCTTCTAATATTACACGCTTTTTATAAAAGACTTCAATCGAGTTAAAAAGTTCATGGTTAATCATAGCCTCGTATGTATGCAATAATCTTCCTACTACAAATTCTCCTAGCAGACCGGATTGTGCATCTTTTTGCAGTGCAGTATAATCAACTATAAGAGCTGAAATTTTGGCTCCCTCAGCCCTGACGTACGAATATTTTACAATATGCGGATAGCCTTTTACTACAATGATAACATCTACGTCGCTGTGGGGATTTCCGTATCCTGCAACTTTAGAGCCGTATATACAAGCCCCAGTTACTTCATGATGATTAGCTAGCCTCCCTATGTAATTATCAATGGCTTTTGATTCTTCCTTTGATAGACTGTTGGTATTAATTTCCATACATGCCGCTATATCCTATTTTTCAATTTCTGGATTGCTGCTCTTTCATATTCAAGGATCTTTTCTCTTACACCTTGATCAACATTTACCTTAGCCATTGCTTCAATTGGTATCTTTATTATGTTAGAATCGAGTGGCACTCTAGTTGAAGGAAGACCTTTGTTCATCCAATATTTTATTGTTTTTTCTTCCAATCTTGCGTCTTTAAAGCCTTCTGGAAACTTTCTAGTAATGTGATCTCTTAACACATAGTCAGATCTAAACACACATTTTGCTTCCAATAACCGACCGGAATCAAGGTATGTGTTTTCGAACAGGCTTGCAGTAATCTCATCTGAAATTACATTCATCTTGATTATCCTACTCAACAGATCTAAATAATGCATGAATTCATGTGCTAAAATTGCATGGATAGTTCCAAGTAAGCCGTACATGACTAATGGGGCTGTAACTTGAATAACTATGTCGATCTCATTGTTTTTTTTCACTACAGGAATAGTCTGTGCAAACATGAATCCAAATTGGGCAAATTGAAAATCCGCGGAAGAGGAAGGGGCAGCGATAATAAGGGTTGGATCAATGTAATAATATGGATACCTTAGTCCAGACGCCCTTTCGATTCTTTGGATTCCCATTTCCACAATATGGAACCGCTTTACTATAATATTAAAGACCTTAGGGGGAATTAATCCTAGCTCGCTTGCATCACGTACTTTTATCAAGGGATCGAGGGCCATACTTACTTATGAAAGAATGTGTTGGTGTAAGAAAAATGTTACTAGTATTCCTTAATCCAAACGTCAAGAATATCAAAATATAAGCATTCACATTGGAGATTGGCAGCGGTTGAAACATTCGGACTTATGTATTCTTGTCCTTCTACAAATTGCTTGATGGCTAGCCCTCCTTCTGCGACCAAATGAAGCTCAAAAACAATATTATCTATTTTCACGACATCTACAGAATAAATTCTTTTTGTAGACGATTTAGATTTATTCTTTTGATTCGGAAAGACTACTATAGAATCAGCCAATGATTTTATTTTTAGAACTTCTTCTTTTCCGAGTTGTCTTGAAGACTGAATGACAATTCTTGTCTTTGCAACAAATTGAACTGGCTGCTCTGGTAGTTTTTTAAAGTATCTCTCAATGTTTACAAATAGACCATACCGAGGAAAATTTAGTCCTCTTTTATTCAGACGAATAGTCTTAGGATTTCGAACTTGGACAAAGAAAGGTCTCCCTGAACCTGAAACTAGACTTTCCTCATCTTCGCTGCCTATCCAAGAGAATTTTAATTTTTCGCCTTTTGTGATTTTCAAAATCTCTCTAGATAATATCGATTGAATGCTTGTATCCTTTAGGGTACGCTCTGCTAGCGCTGTTGATGCTGGTAGCGGTCTCACATTAATAGAAGGAGAGAATTCATTTTGCATGTGCATATCACCACATCCGATGTAGCCGCCACCTTTTCTCTGCGGTATTCCTCGATTTTTTTTAACATACCTACCTAAAATAATTAAAGGCCTCATTTTGATATTTATGTCGAGGGTGGTTTCCTTTTCGAACTGTAAATTTATCAGTATGTCTGGATAAAGGAAGTCGATTTGCTTCTTTGTGCTTTCTCTGAACTTCTTCCTTAAATCTCTCATAAACTGACTTTTTATATTTTCTCTACCGCGTATTTTGAACCTAGATCTGATTTGGTCTTCTTTTTCATAAAGATGTGCTGGTAACGCTGCTCCTATCAAAAAAGTGTCAAAATGATAGTCATCATCCAGAATCTCCCTAATCCTTTTGACGATAGATTCTGACTCATCCATAAGCCCGCTACAAATATGGCATTCATTGGTATTGTATGATCGAGATGTATTGTGCCCAGCAAGCTTAGCGTCAACATCAACTGAAAGTTGTCTGCAGAGACAATATTTACACAATACATAATTCTCTTCGAGTCGGCGAAGAAGTATTCCCTGTCTCTTAACAATAGTACTATCCGATGCCAAATTTCCTGAGCATTCCTTGCATTTGTCTTCCTTTTGCCTGTTTCATCATTGTTTTGGAGTTGCTATACTGTTTTACCAAGTCCTTAACTTCGTGCTCAGTAATGCCGGCACCTCTTGCTATGCGCTTTCTTCTAGATTCGTTAATGATCTCGGGGTTCTTCTTTTCATCTCTTGTCATTGATTGAATAATAAATCTCCATTTCTCCATTTTTCCCTCTAGAGCGTCTAGTTGGTCTTCCTTCACCATTCCTGACAACCCAGGCAAATTGTCTATGACATTTCTGAACCCCATCTTTCCAACATTTTCCATCTGTGCATAAAAATCTTCTATTGTCATCTTACCGCTCAATAGTCTTTTTGCTTGATTCTCATCAGCCTGTAGTTCTAAACCTCTAGCCATTTCTAGAATTGCTTTTATGTCTCCCATACCAAGGATCCTCCCTACGAAGCCTGTAGGCGAAAATACCTCAAGATCATCTATTCTTTCGCCTGTTCCGATGAACATTACTTTTGCACCCGTTACCGCGGAAGCTGCGAGTACACCTCCACCTTTAGCAGTTCCATCAAGTTTAGTCACAATTATACCTCCTACAGCGACAGCTTCATGGAATGCTTTGGCTTGGTTAAATGCCTGTTGCCCTATCGTCCCGTCGATTACAAGTAATACAAGGTCGGGATTAATCTCATCCCGCATAGTTCGCATCTCGTCTAGAAGACTTAATTCCTCTTTATGTCGTCCAGCTGTATCAACAATAGTTATGTCTACCTTTTGGATTTTGAAATGCTCTAGACCTTTTCTTACGATGTCAATAGCACTGTTATTTGGCTCCTCTCCATAAACTTCCACATTAATTCTGCTGCAATTCATTCTCAATTGGGTCAGTGCTCCAGGCCTCCATGTATCGGCTCCGATAACACCAACGCTGTAGCCGTGTTTTAATAACCACCGTGCGATTTTTGCAGTTACAGTTGTCTTGCCACTGCCTTGGATGCCAAGCATCAGGATTACACTTTGCTTATTGGGCTCAAAGGATATTATCTTCTCATCAATCTGTTGGGATTTATCGATGTTTTTGATCGTTTGGCCGGTATATCCTAATAGTCTTGCAAGTTCGCCGTATAAAATGGTAATTATGTGGTCTTTTCTGGTGAGACCTTTTACGGGTTCTTCATTTATTGCTCTTTCCTTTATCCTCTTTGTAATTTCTAATACTAGTTTTACGTTAACGTCAGATTGCAGTAAGGCCCTTTGTATATCCTTGCAGAGAGAATCGATTATTTCCTCGTTTATATCTGAAGCTCCTACGATTTTCTTAATAGCCCCTCTTAAGCCAGTGCGTAAGTTATCAAGCATATCGCTATTCTTTTGGTATTAACACATGTTCTAATATTTCAAATATTCCCCTTTGACCATCCCACTTTATGTTGGATTTTTCAATAGATAATCTCTTCTTGAATATCGGACAATCAAGTGTGAGTGTTTCTGCCTCTCCACCTTCAAACGATAAATTTATTCCATACCTTTTACTCAGCAAATCGAGTTTAGCTATTGACTTTCGGTCAAGATCCTTTCCAAGCCATGAACGGTCAAGACCCATTGCAGACACGGAAACTATCTTGATATGGAAATGATTGTCGATTAAAGTGTGAAGATAGTTATATGGATGTACACTCCATAACGGTGTCACATTCTCGAGGCCTTGCCTGGCGCAAACCTTGCTAAATATTTCATTTTGAAATCTGCTTGAGATAGTTCCGTGTACAATGCCCTCAACATTGTAGGATGATTTTACCTGGACTATTGCTCGCTCTAAAGCTTCACTTTCTGCCTCCTTGGATGAACCCTTCGTAGAATCAACGCCCATAAATGGTATGTCCATAGCTTCTGCAACCGATTTCGCCATTTTGTTATTCGGATAATGAAATAGCATACTATCATCATTACTAGGATGAATAGTAACCAGGCATTCGACTGTGTGACCGCCTTCAATGACTTTAAAAACAGAAAAGGTACTATCTTTTCCCCCCGAACAAAGAGCAGCTAGTTTCATAATTTAAAGAACAAAATATGCATCTTCACCATATTTCGAGGAAGACGGGGAGCCGCATTTATGAGCAGATGGATGATACCACACGTACAAGGAACAGAGGATTTACATGAACCATAATAACTTTCCGTATTCCATTCGCTGCTTGATTCTACATTTATTCATCCACTAATATCCAAATCCATTCGTTCTCAGCCTTGGCCTTATACACTTTCAATGGTTCTTCTGCCGGTAAATTTTGTGGTATACCATTCTCTAGATTGAAATTAGACATATGCAACGGACAAGTCACAGTCCTTTCAGTTTCATTGAGAAATCCTGTTGATAAGTCAGCATAGGCATGAGTGCATATTCTGTCGGTCGCGTAAATTCTATTACTCACTTTCGTTATCAATATCTTCTTATTCTCATAGTCAAAGTCTAAAAGATCGGAATTGTTCAGATCTTGTACTCTGCAAACCTTTATCCACCTGCTCGGTTTGTCACTATCAATTTGAATTTCGTTACTCAACCTCTCTACCTGTATTTATAGTGTTTCTCGAAAATATCTTCTGTCTCCCTGTATCTTGACTTTTCTACCTCAAGAATTTGTTCCATAGCTTCGTCAGTCTTGAGCATAAGTGGTTTTCCAGACCATTTATTTTCAATTAGGTAGTTAACCCAAGCCCTAATGGTGGGACCCATTTTTCTTGACAATGGCTCGAGAAATCCGCTGACAATTTCGCGTTTTGCTAATTCTCTGCTCAATCCTCTAGACATCAAATAAAAGATCTGTGCCTCATCAAGTTGTGCGACTGATGCTGAATGAGTAGCCTTTACTTCATTGGTCTCAATTTCCAATCCCGGAATAGCATCTGATTTTGCACCCTTATCAAGCAATATTGCATGACCTGCCAAATAAGACTCCGATGCCTTAGCGTTTTTGCCGATCTTTATCATCCCTTTAAATAATGATTTTGATCTGTCTTTCATTACTGACTTAACAAGTACTCTTCCTCTAGAGTTTGGACCGTAATGTATCAAATTTGATGTTACATCAAATGATTGTTCCTCTATTCCAAAGATTATCTCAAAATCCTCGGCAGTAGACCCTGGTTCCTTCATTATACTATCAATTTTATATCTCGATAACTGCGCTCCAAAAAGCCCTAGATACCAAGACATTTTTGCATCTCTACCAACGAAGGCCTTCCTATTGGAAAAATCGACTGTATTTCCTGGCATTGATTGCAAGGTTACCATATCAAGATGGGCATTTTGACCTAGATGACATTGTACTAGCTCAAAGTATGCTTGTTGCAAATCCTGTCTAGTTATCCCTTCTTCTCCTTTCACCAACCTATTGTTATATAATGGGGAGTAAATCTCTTGGACCACAGTTGCTTTAGAGCCAGCGTCAGCAATGATTATATTCTGTGATATTAAAGAGGTTCCATCGTCTGCTAGCGAGCTTATGATTCGAATGGGATCACTGAGTAATGCATTTTTCGGAATGTAAATAAATACTCCGGATCTAAAGGCAGCAGCCTCTAATGCAAGGAACTTATCCTCACTATATTGTAGCTCATTGGCGAGCAGCCAATTTTTTATAAGTTCATTGTATTTCAATAGTGATTCTCTTAGATCAGATATGATTACTCCCTGATTCAAAATTTTTTCGGGAACGATGATTTGATTAACCGACGAGCCAATTTGGACTATGCTAGTATCCTCACGCCCTAATTCATTTAACCTGTGTTGAAGCTCTTCGTGGGGTTTGGCATGTGAGACAGTCTTTTCGACAGGATTGAGAAGATAAATCTGCTCGGGTCGAATACGATTTACATCAGAGTATTTTGCGTATAGTGGAGACACTTCTGAAGGAAGAGATAAATATTTGGAGAATGCCCTTTGTCGTAATGCCGCAAGCCACTCAGGATCCTTATTCTCTTTGGTTATAGATTCAATGTAGTTATCTGAAATAGAGGATAAACT
>JBPCNB010000766.1:0-2736 GCA_051001675.1 Nitrososphaeraceae archaeon
TTCCACTATTATCGTAGGCTAGCCTAATACGTCCCGGCAATGACCTCTTTCCTGATGCTGAGAATTTCATTCTTGGTTTTTTGTTTGAGAACGCTATTTTCATACTAAAGCCTAGAAAGTTTCTATCAATATGATTGAAAAACCCTGAACCTATCCCATAAGTCATATCATTTGGATTAAGATCCACCTTTAACAACTCTGTATCGAAATACTTTACTCTCTCAAAATCCATATCTTCACCTATTATACATGAGAGATGCTGGATTTTATGAGCTGCATTGTATTTTAAAATCGCTATTCCTTGTTGAAGAGTGTCACCAGAATCCGGCCTTAGAACAAGATGAACTCTATTTTTTAGTGCAAAAGATATGACTTCTGGCATATACTTTTCTATGAACTGCCAAGCATCGTAGGTATCTATAACCAGGGATAACATACGCCAACGCCTTCTTTCTTTATCAGCAATTGCAGATATTGCATACTTGTAAGCATCTATCTCTCTATCGAATTGTTGCACTACTTTATGGGCCATAGCATTAATAGACGATATTTTGATACTAGCTGGCAAATGCTGCTTTAAATGAAAGTCATCTGTTCCCGGTAGAAATAATACCCAAGCCATTCCACCCCAGTATGCAGATTCTAATGACGGATATCCTCTAAAGCCAAACGAATGAATTTTCGTAGGTCTGTATTTGTTTTTGTCAAGATAATTGCGCATTTCAAAGGCCATAGTTGCACAGCCTGATGGAAAAAATGAGTGTGTGAGCATCCCTTCCCACCAAGTTACTAATTCCCCGTAACCTTCCACTGTATTGCTAACCTGAGCAAACGGTGTTCCTTTCGGAACATAGGTCCCTTCTGGTAATGCTTCAACGCATAATGGAATTTTACCATTTAGTTTGTACAATACATTTTCAAACAACCTCCTTGGAAACGGCATATCCATTTCAGCAGCATATCTCTGGCCATCGTCAATCATTTTCTCAGTAATGTGAATATTAAGAGTGTGAATTACATTTTCCCAAAAACCAAATAATATCATACTTCGGTTTCTATTGTAAATATGGGATGTTTCCCAGTCAGTATTTACTTTCATAAGCCAGTGTCCTAAATTATAGTCGTCTGTTAGGACAGTTCTGTTTTTGTATAAGTCTTCTAATCCCATCCCATAAATAGAAGCGCCTAGAAAATATTTAAGTTATAGGTGTTTTAATTCTACAAAATAAGCGTAATCTAGATAACCCTTTTGGGTTACTATTCCTTGCAGGGTGCCTTAGACCTAAAAGTATACGGTATTTCAATGAACTCTATACAAAATCTATTCTAGCGGTTATCATAGGGATAACTCTTTCCATTGCTTCGTAAAATTTCGAGGAACTGACTTATCTCATATTGTCCATAATGCAAAACTATTGCTATAGGATGTTATGGATATAACATAGGTTCATGGAATCTTGATAATAATAACTGTTGCAAAAAATGTGGCTATTCTATTCCTATAATAGCAAAGATAAATAAAAGCGGAAAAAATTTGTTTCAAATCATTTGGTAATACTATAATCATGAATAAATCTAAAAATAATTAGTTTTGAAACCGAAATCTGCGGCTATTCCTCATCATATTTATGATACGTCTTAATGTATTTTCAGTAGATCCACATGACGTCATTCGATCTTTGTATTCACATGCTAAGTCAAGCTTGTTGGGATTGCTGTTATTATTATCGTTGTTATTTCCATAACTTTTTGGATCTTTTCCCTTAAACAATCCTATAATGATCTCCTTTGCAACTTGCACCAAACCTGATCTAGCACCATATGCTCCTTTCTTATTAATTAACCAAAACATGTTGGTGGATCATATTCTACGGGAAAAATTATTTTCTTGGCTTCTATAGCTTCTTTTGAATAGTAATGTCCTACTGTACGTATCCTCCCTCTAGAAAGAATACTTGCAGCCTTGGCAAATTTTGTACAGGAATAACATTTATCATCATATATAAGCAAAGGTCTCGAAAACTTGTGGGATAAACGCATTATACTATTGAATATAGTTAGCTGGTTTTTCCATTTTTAAAGCTTTAGAAGTGAATTTACAATATAGCTAAACCACTTACCAGCAAGGTTCAAACCACATTTACTCTATCTATTTGCAGTGTCAATTTTGGGTCCAAAAATCATGTCATCTTTGGTTCACAACCCACTAGCCGTGCTCAAATATTACAAAATAAGAATAAACTGATGGTCTTTCAGAGATTGAAATTCCGATTTATAATCTGCAAAATGGGAGAACCGCTAACGTGATCTCCTGTATGATAACTAGACTATTTAGGCGACTTATTAGGACATAACCCAACAGTTGAAGAAGCAATAGAAATGCTTGCAGGTTCATTAGATGCGATACGGATGCCACCATGTGCTTTGGCTCATCTGAATTTGCAGATAGAGAAATGGTCTGACATTAACAAACAGGAAAAAATTAGCAGCAGAGCACAATTAGTTAACATATGGAGGAAAGAGGATTTACCTTCGATAGAAAAATAATGACAAATCAAACAGCTTATAAATTGCCACCGTAGGCATAATATTCTTATTCATGAATACACAAGTCACCATCTCTAGAATAACTAGACTATATTATCTATTTAACTACCCATGTGTCGCACCCATCTTATCAATTTTCAATTCTGCATCACCATCATATTTCGGCTTGATTGCTAATTGTGATGGAGT
>JBPCNB010000767.1:0-3618 GCA_051001675.1 Nitrososphaeraceae archaeon
AACTTACATCAAATTGCACTAGGAGAATAAACTAATTGTAATATCATTTAATTTTAGTAGTTTGCACTAAAAGACCTATGTTATATCCATCAAGTCTCCTAACGCTTAATTCATGCTGAGATTAGAATAAACTCAGTAATGATTGCGAGTACAATAATATTGTATTCAAATATGGATCACCCAGGTTAGCAATAACAGCCATACCACGATACTCAACTACAAAAGAAGAGAGATTCCAGATTATACCATTGTATTTTCATGGATCCATATCAATCTCAGTAAAGACGCAGCCAAAAGATATCGCAATATACACGAAATACTCTTGGTTTTCGCAAAAATACGCCCAACATGCTTCAGACTGGCAGGAGTTGAGACAGGCTTTACTCATGTTAAGACCGATAATTTTACCACACCACAGAATAAAATGGCTATGTTATCTTATGTAAGATTTACTCATGACTTATATATCAATCTATGATCTACTGAAAATAATAGGAAGCAGATTATGTTGTAGAGTTCCTAATATTTTTCTCATAAAGCAAATATACAGTTCAATCCCAAGGTAACTTTAGCCTCCTTGTGAATCATCCCGATAAAGTAATCAATGCAAATTCTTTATATCTTCTAGCGGTGGCCCTATTTTCTCTTATTGTATTTTCCCTGAATGGCAGTATTGTTAGCACTTATGGGCAACTATCGCCAGGAAACAATAGCACAGCAACGCAACTTGATTCAGCGCAGAAATCTCCGGATAATGGACAGTTAATTGCGACTCCTGGACCTTCCGAAAATGACTTAGGAATCACTAAGGAACAGTCAAATATTAATAACGAGGAAAATAAAGAAGATCAACCACAAATACAGCCACAAATACAGCCACAAATACAGCCACAAATACAACAACAGAAACAGGACAAGGAAGAAGATACATCTGATAATTCAGACGAAGTGGATGGCGATAATATCCCCAGTAATTCAGAACAAGATATAGAAGAGAAACAGGGACAGAAGGGTCAAGGTGATGAGGAAGGGAAAAATAATGATGATAGCAAGAAGGAGAACAATGATGATATTCGTCTGGACTGGATGCCTTTCCCGTAACCATAATACAGACCCTTGCGATAACTCTCTTTAAGGCCTCTTTGAGTCTGCTTTTCATGGAGTATGAGGGAAGAATAGGCAATTATTTTAATTGATAGGCAAAGCAGAAATTTTTTATGCGAAATAGCTTCGGGTCTTGACAACATCGCCGATAAAATTCAAGCAAAGATCTTTCGAGCAATACCGTTCAGCATTGGAATTCAGCATTGGAACATACTTCCTATGGACGGCAGATGTAGAAATGCAGCTGAGGTATAACGTTTTATGATTGAATGACAGTGGGCTGTATTCAATGGACTAAAAATAGTTCCACTTAAAAGATATCTGGATGCGGAACAAAGAAGTAAAGAAACTAGATTCCCACTCATAAACAAACTGGCACCAAGAGAAATTCGATTTCTAGGTCGAACACCTATAAACCCTCAGGACAGACCACTCTACAGACTATAAACTTTACTTGTCAATCACATAAAATAATCAATCGTGAATCGTCAGTTATTTTTTCTAATTATTGCTAAGAAAAATAAAACTAGAATAGCAAACGTCAGAGAGGATGATAGGATATCGCTAACGGAGGTTCTTCGGTTATATTAAATGTCTTCCTCTAGAGCCCAATATTAACTGAAATGCAAAGAGAGAAAGCAATAGCTGAAAATATTATTTTCTTGAGGCCCTTACGTCTATTGGCTAAAATTGATAATGTTAATAACAATAGAGAAAAAATTCCCGTAATGGCTTGAATATTACGAAATAAACTACCTATGCTATTGTCGATCATCGCTTCTGATTCTCTAGCGTCAATTTCGTCCTGAGAATCTTTATGGCACAGTGCTTTCTACGTTAATTAGAAGATCCGTGTCTTCATCGGCTTCAAAAGATAAGATGAATCAGATGATGATGTGGTGGTGGCGTGATTGATGTCATATTTCTACTGAGGTCACTGATAAAGGCATCAGGATTTAAAATGCTAAATATCATCTCTACGCCTTTATTATTACTATGGATATATTCCATCGCAAGAAAAACATATGTGATCAATGCGGAGAAAAGTTTGAAAGTTATGACGAATTAATAAAACATTCACGTCAGGTACATCATCACCCTATTGTTAAATGCCAATACTGTGGTAAGGAGTTCATACATGAAAAAGATAGATTGCATCATTCCCGAGAAGAACATCAAAAAGAATTGGAGTACCGAACTCACAGAGAGGAATACACGCACAAAGTGAAATCCACTCAGGAGCAAGTAGATGACCATACGAAAAGTTTTGGGGATAATTTTTGAATGACAAGCACATAGATATTTAACTTAAAAAGCAAACGATAGACACAAACTGGAGTCCATTTACTTATTTTTACTAACACCATTTAAGACAATTAACCAACGACATAAAAAGTTACGAGTTACTAATTGTGAGTAACAACCGAAGATCAAATACACCGGGCTTAACTATAATCCAGAATCTAATTCGTAGTCTCGATTAATCAGTCTAATATCAATTCTTCATTGTTTATTTCAAAAAAAAATACATGGACATTCTGAGTATTCGTGGCTTTAAAACCTATCATGAACCAATCACCATTCTGGAACATGAAAATCCTATCCTCAAATGCATCATCTATTGCAAAGGTGTATGATATTAATTGTCTTTCATATATTTATTGCATAGTACTTAAAAGATAGCTATGAAGCTGTTGTAATGCATAAGTATTTAGATTAGCAATTCTCTGTGTGCTAATCCAATCCATCCATGTAAATCATATTTTCTTCTTTGTCTCAGTAGTCTTTCCACAACACGACTTGAACTATCAGTCCCTTCGTCTTTTCACTTCTTACACAGAATTGAGCTAAGAACTTGTCAGCTAACTCAGATAAGCGCTGATGAACATGACAAGAAATTCCCAGGAGAGGGCCTGTAGTTGTCTAATGATGACCCGACTGCTGTGACTAACGCAGTAACGCAGTGGCAATAGACAAGTGTAGTAATTCTGGTTCGAATAGTTTATTTTTATATCACGAGAGAATAATCGCAAAGGGTTACTATCAGTCCCAGCCCCGCGACCATCTTATCCTTCCATAATTTTTTTCGTCTTTTTCTGAATATTTGTGAATGACTCATTGGAATTCTATGTAAATGACAAAATGTTGATTCACCACCAATACCTACATCCGAATGGAAAACGTTACCTCCACATTTAGAGCACTTCAACTTGTTTTTTGCTAAATATGACTAGTTTTTTAAGATATATTAAACAAATCACTTTGATATACAGTATTTCTATTAATGAAGGGCATGCATAAAATGTATAAGGAGTCTCATCCTAATAGATAGAGTTATGGTTAACGACAGAACAGTGTCCCTAAAGGTACTTGAAGCCTATACACGGGATGTAGGTCGGGGAGTAGCTCGAATTGACTATGATTCTATGGATTCCTTAAGTGCATCTACGGGAGATGTTATTGAAATTAGAGGTAAACGTAGAACAGTTGCTAAATGCTTACCACTTTATCCAT
>JBPCNB010000768.1:0-7912 GCA_051001675.1 Nitrososphaeraceae archaeon
GGATATAAGGTTATTGATGCAACCATATTAGATTCGCTTTCAAGAGGTATTGCTATAAGAGGAATGAACAACATCATAACAAATACAACAATCTTTAATACTGGTTCCCATGGTATACTGGCTAGTGATTCCCAGAACACTACGATAGGAGAAACCACTATTTTTGGTTCTAAGGGTAATAATATTGCGGTAACCGACAGTGTTGATATTAAAATCATAAATAATACAGTAGGTAACAAGGTGGCTAGCAAATTTGCATCTGTTTCCCTAACTAATACATTCCTCAGTTCAATCGAAGGCACTGTTATACTAAATAATTCTCAAGTGCCTAATTACATAGTAGAAGAGAAAGGGGGCAGCGATTATAATAAAATCGTCATATCCAATCAATTTACGATGCCAGCTAAGAAGGTCGGGGTCCACACGACTATCTCAAGTGGCTCTGGTTAATTTATTTTTTAGGTTATTCCCCGTTGCATTTCGCATTTCTAAGGTTCAGAAAAAGTTTCTCATTCAAACTTCATCTTCAATTTGATTATGAGAAAATGGTTAATTGATGTAAATGTATTCTTTGTCCATCCTTTTTAATGGTGGTTCATGCAGTTCCAAAAACTATTGCTAACGTGTTTAGTAGTCATAATGAATTGGCTAGAATCACAAGTAATTTGTACACTTACAATAATCTGCTGCTGGTAGGTTCTATTATTTCTTAAAAATTGGGTGTACCATATGCGCCTTAAAATAACTCAATTCATTCGGTATACATTTCATATAAGATAGAGCAAAAAAGTTTGCGATTGTTTGTTGACAAACTACTACTAAAATTGTCAGTCAATCATGGTGTCTATCATTGTCTAACCTATTGTGACGTATATAGTAAACCACTTTTGATTACCAGCATTATCTGTAGCTCTGGCATCTATTTTATGAGAACCTGCAGTTGTGATGGTGACTGAACCTGACCAGCTAGACCAATCTCCTGGAGCGCTTGGTGTGGCTGCTGAAAAACTACTACTATCTGCACGAACTTGAACAATTCTAATTCCGCTTCCTCCTACATTATCTGATGCAGTACCTTGGATTGAAACAATTCCAGCTGGCACTGTCGAATTCGCTAACGGATTTGTAATCTTCACAGATGGAGGAGTAATATCAGTTCCTGCTAAAGTAGCAGCGGATGCTTCTGATGAAAGTGGACCGATATTTCCTGCTGTGTCAACTGCTGCTACTTTGTAATAGTAAGTGGTAGATGCAGTCAAGCCGGTGTTTGAATAAGAGTTTGTAGCTGGTGTTGCTATAGGAGTAGTAGTACCAGGAGTTACAGTAAATCCTGCAGTAGTATCTCTATATACATTGTAATTAGCGACTCCATCTGCTGCAGGATTTGCAGTCCAAGACAAATTAAGCTGGGTACTACTTGCAGGTGTAACAGTAAGACCTGCTACTTGGGATGGAGGAGTGATATCAGGCAGCGATGAACCCGTTCCCGGGATCTTAACTATCTGTGCAATAGATGGAACCCCAGAAGAGTTTAGCACATGAACCATGTAATATCCTGGCGGTGCAATATTAGAATTAATTGGAGCTGATACTGTTATGCTCCCTGAGCCTCTATTAATTATTTGGAGCCAAACTAATCTTTGATTTGCATCGTAATGATGTGTAGTATTCATTAATCTAACTAAAGATACAGAGTCAATATTAGGAGCATCTGGCGTTGGGATATCAATGATGCCACCATAATTTCCTACAGTTGGAGTTCCAGAAATTGTAGGTCTGGTGCCTGCAAATAAATAGTCAGGACTAAAGATTTCAGTACGCAACTCCCACATATCCTGATTGGGAGTTCCACCTGCATTCCAAACTCTTCCATCACGTAGTAATAATGCAACGCAATGGTATACCCTAGGTACCGAAGCTGGGGGCAAGCCACTCAGCCATGTTTCTGTTACTGGATCGAAGATTTCTGGAATATATACTGGGTCGCTAGTGGTACTTGCACCTCCTCCAAGGATAAGTAATTTGCCGTTAGGAAGAATTACAGGCGCCAGCCATTTTCTTCTATAGACAATTGGCGCTACGTTCCGGACAACTGGAGCGGATGTACTACTTGCATTGAAATCTAGCATTTCAGCACTTGTAATAGCATAATCAGTTGAAGTAGGTGCTCCTCCTACAATTAGGATTTTACCCTTTTCAGAAGGTATATTTTGGAGAGGAAGTAAAAAAGAAGTTCCATACAATCTGTAATTAACGCTGCTGTTAGCTAGTGATACAAATTTCCCGTCTGCAGGATTCCATGACCAGATCCCTCTATTCATGCCACATATCACTATCTGACCGCTGGGCATCAGATGAGCCCTAGGATAGAAACTAACACTAGGGGCTACATTAGTATAACGAGGGTGAAGCCCAGGACAGGTAGATTCATAACCTGAACCAACAGTATAGTTTAATGTAGAATAAGGATCAGGCTTTATAGTCCATGATCTGGAGCTTGCATCATATAGCTCTATTAATTTGTTCGTACCTCCGTATTCGTCATAGCCTGCACAAGTCCAGACTTTTCCATCAGGTAATGTTACTAAAGTTGGATACCACCTGCCGTGTACCATTGAAGTGATTTTGACAAGAGATTCAGAGCTAACATCAAACTCATATGCTGAATTTAGACCATGCCATTTGCCATTACAGTTATCAGGGTTTCCGCTATACTGTAAGGTTCCCCCGGCCAAGAGGAGATTTCCGTCGGCAAGGGTAGTCTGTCCTATGCAAAATAAATCTTCTTGTTGTTCAAGGTTTTTTTCTGAACCGGTATTGATATCCAATACTCTTGCATCATAGGGTCCAAATTGACGAACTGTACTATTACCTGAACCAGCCAGATAAAAGATTTTTCCGGTGTGTAATAGTGCTGCATGTATAGGACTAACTGTACAGTTTTGACCGGCAGACCATGACCCCGTACTTTGTGCAGATGCTCGCTTAGTGGGTGCCGGGTTAAATATTAACTGTGATATGCCGCCAAACCCACCCAGTGTTAACGCGGCAGTCCCCACGCCTAATAATTTCAAAAAATCGCGTCTTGATACTAAGTTGCTCGTAAAAGATCACATTTTTCGTAACAGATAATACTACGCGGCTGGATTTTTATAGTATAGCTATTCCACAAGTCACATGACGTCAAAAATAACTTTACTAGTCATAAAAGAGTATTTAGAGAAAAAGAGCTACTTTTCTCCTGTACAGGAGCCTGTGGCATTTAATGGAAAATTCAAAGCATACAGAACAAATAAGGAAGACATGTTCAGAAGTATGTTGGTTATCCAAAATCAAAGTTGCGCGTTTAGAGTAATCACGTAACGAAATTCTTTGTATTCCATAATACTCTCCAAAGTGGATTCAAGCATGATACCGAATAACATACAACTTTCTTACCGTAGGTTCTCAAAGGGTAAATTTGTATATCTTAACTGATGAAAGATCATTGTTGTCATAGTTAAAGTAAGCATAACCGAAATATTTGGCGCGAGAGAAGCACTTGGAATAATAGGTACAATGTACATAGTTTGGTACTTCTCAAGAAAACATATGCATGCCTATCCTTAAATAAGAAGCAAAAAAGGAAAATACGAAGGTTGGGATAGCAGCAAGACTAATATCGAACAAGAACTAAAGAGATTATGTTTTGCTATATAGAGTATGATAATCTACGCCATTAATGTTGGCTATGGTTATATGCAACAATATTAACAGTTGTAGTTGCTATGAACGGTAGTAATGATAATCTATTTCTGGAAATTTGTGCATCCATAGTGTACTCTGACAAGAAGGTTAGCTTTGCGGGTGTAGTTGACAGTAATGGTAAATTACTTAGTGGTATATGTAGAGAAAATGAGAGACAATGTTACAATGGTCATCATGATAAGCCACCTTTCTTCTATTTCCATTTAATAACTTCTGGTCTAGCGAAATGGAAGTATGCGATAGAAACTGATAGTAATAATGCTAGTGAACTCCATTTCAAAGTATTAGAATTGGGCAGCATAAAGCTCGCTATTGCCCAGTTAACGAAACGCAGTCAGAGTTACATTTGCGTCCAGATAGATCCTTCAATATATTCTGGAAAAATAATTTCCAAAATATCCAAGTGTGGAAATATTCCTCGTATTATTAAAGTAACGTCTCAATAATCGAGCCTAAAAATTGTAAACCGCTATACATAAAGGTTGTAGATCAATGGCCGGAGGTAATGCTTGGTCAGTCTTGTTTTCATTGGGATAAAATCTGTCTTTTGTCATAACTTGGAACATTAGTTTGACGGTCACAAAAAAACCGAGCTGACTACAAAAAAATCAAACCATCTACCCATAATGATGTGGAAGACGATATTATACAAGTGGAATTATTTTTACCCATCTTAAGAAAAAATGATGGAATTATGGTAAGAAATGTGGAGAATGGAATGGAAATATCCAATTAAATATAAGGAGTCAGCCGATATAAGATATAAGAAATGCAGTCAAATATTATGGCCATACACTTGAATGGGTACCTTTGGAAGGGCACCGAAGGAAGAAGAAGATAAAGAGGAAGGTGATGACTCATAAGCCCTGTGTCAGAAACTAAATCGCCAGGATGGATGCGCGCTGTTCAGATAGGCTTAGGAATTATAGCTCTTGTACTTTCGGCATACGTTCTTGCTTTTCCTGCAATTACGTTTGTTACTATTGTGTATGTTTTGGGAATAGTTTTACTTATAGTGGGAATTGAGAGGGTCATCAGTGGCATATTTGAACACAGCCCCGGAGGATCTCGTTGGGGTAGCGTAGGTCTAGGAATTTTGGTAATCATAATAGCACTAATAGTTATGGCATTTCCTGTTGGCACTGGAGTGTTCTTGTTAATTCTGCTTGCATTAGCCTTGTTATTTGATGGTATAGCCAGAGTAATTCATGGCTTTGGAAACAAGACAAGAGGTAAAGCTAATAGAACCTTCAGCATTATTGCAGGTGTTATTGCAATTGGATTATCTATAGCGATAATGGCTTCACCTATATTTGGAGCTGAACTCATTGGTATATTACTGGCAATAGCACTAATAATCATAGGTATCCAGATCATAGTTGCAGGTATCACTGGTAGTCGATTTGCAATAAGGAAATGAAAAGCCCCAAAATTTTATTTCGGAAATAGATGAACACTTATGTTAGTGGCAGAATAAAATAGATTTTTTACTAATTAAATTTCTTCTTTGTGGCAGTTGTATGATTCATGTAATGCCTTTTCATGTCAATATGTTTCTTTAAGAGAGATATCTGGTTGAGAAATGGACTTAATAGTGCATTATACATAGGAGCTATTCTACTCTACCAATGTTCAATTAACTGAAACTTAGAGATACTCATATAATATAGAAACGTGGTTCGTAATACTTATTCTAAGTCAAATAGTGAACCACACTTCACGACAATAAGTATCATCCATTTTTGATATTGGATAGCGAACTAAACATTAGCTTCAGATGCATAATCTTGTACGCTCACAATTTTGTAGACCTCAAAAGGTCGAGTCTGTATAACTTGTTACTTCCACTTTAAACACTGAATTCTTAGGGCTCAACCCACTTTAGCCGGTTTCAAGGTTTTGGGTCAAGAAAAATTTCGTCATGCCAGCCAGTTCAACATCGTAAAAATATCAAGTCCCAGTTTCTCTTCTCACCCGAATTAATGGACTGTCTCTTGGTTTTCGCTCACCAATGACTTAATATCTCGAAAGACTATTTCAACCATATTTTTTAATTGTGATGTCGTCACTTTAAATTGAATTTTAATGTCACACATCCACCTATAACCTGTGCATCAACAAATAAATTTTGATTCTAGACTGTCTCAGTGGAAGCGACGTCGGGATGGTTATATTTTTGATGGTGTTTCAGATCCTCTTCATTATAACAAACTTGATGGCATATATTACAATTTATTTTCTTGTACGTTATCGTAGTTTGATAACCCGATTCAGTGTTTCCATTCAGTATTTTCTTAATGTAATCAATTATTCCCAATCATGCCACCTCGATGTATTATATCTTCTTTAATCACTTCGACATATAAATGCGTTATTACTATCGATACTTATGATTTTTTTGATGTTATCAGTATTATTTCAGAATCCTACGTGGATTAAAAAGTAAAATGAATTCCTTTTGATTTGACCGATTATCTTAATTGTGGCTGTATACATATAAAGAAAGATTCGAAGAAGAGAAAAACCTTGTCTATTATTTCCACTCAGTGAAAACCAAAGGATGCCATTATGTATTTTTGACCCGGCAGTGAATCTATGCCAGCAAGATTAGATCGGCTGATATCTATCAAAGATAAAACAAATGGATCAATATCACGTTAAGTATGGTATGAGGTTTGGATTATTTTCATCCACCACTTCTTCCGTTTTTGCGGAGTCTCATAAACAGTAGTAAGTATTCATGCCTCAGGACATTAAAATCTATTTTGAATACCACAGATTTTTCTGATTTATTTAATCTGTCAGAATATACTTGTCATGAAGTTTTTCCATCATTTTTCATCGCACTTTCGTCCATGTATGTTCTTTCCCAAAGATGTCCATCAATGTCCTCAAAACTACGTCCGTACATCCATCCATGGTCTTGCGGTTCTCTAGATTCCCTGCCTCCAGATTCTATAGCCTTGTTTGTCATCTGATCTACTTGTTCTCTGCCTTCAACAGATAATGCCACTATCACCTCGGTATTTTTTGAAGTATCGCAGATTTGCTTCTTAGTAAAAGTTTTAAAAAAATTTTCAATCAAGAGCATGACGAATATATCTTCACCAACAATCATGCATGTTGCATTCTCATCGGTAAATTGAGGGTTAAACTTGAAACCAAGTTTGGTGAAGAACTCTATTGTTTTATTAAGATCTTTTACGGGTAGGTTTACAAAAATTTTTGTTGTCACTATCAGAATAAAAGATTGAGGACTATAAATGCTTTGAACAATTTTGGTTTCGTTCTCATAATACTATGTAAGAACCGCATGAGTGCTACCCTGTTATCTGCGTTGCACTCAACATTTTGTCCGCCTGCGTTTCTGAGGAATAGTGCATTGATGTTGCCATTCAAAGTCACAAGGTTTCCAGTTCCTGGATCTATAATCTGTCCACTCAAGTCCACGGTATAGAGAGTTTGCCCTTGCGTTATTGGAGCAACTCTCTGCATAGGAGCGACCACTGATTGTGTTGTTTGTATTCTGCTTTGTCGTTATGGATTTTGGTTTTACGATCCATGGATTACGATAACCTGGTAGGGGACTACTTCCACCTGAACCATCAACATAAATCCCGTTAGTAGAAAATGTGTATTATTTATTACAAGTTATTGCAGCTTTTGTAATTGTCTAGCTATTTGGTGTCACATCTTGCGAATCAAATGGAAGGACAAAGGGGACACTTTCATCTTTCAAAGAAGGTTGTTCATGCTCATTAACACCTTTTCTAAGTTGCTCTTGTGCATATGTTGTAGATTCAAGTGCTCGCTGCTCTGAGAAAGCGGGTTGTTGATCAAGAGATTGTATTTCTGATGGTGATGGTTGTGTTTCGTGACTGAAGCTTTCTACTGGTAGGTCCTCTATTGGTTGGCTGGACTCTAAAGTTTCCCAAGGCTGTTGTTCTAGTGATCCTTGTGGTTGATTCATAGTTTCCAAGGGTTGACTTTCTTCCAGAGGTTGTTGCTCAATAATTTCGGGGACCACATTTTGTCCGTCAAATGGCTGCTGTTCTAAGGATTCTAGTGGCTGACTCTGTGTTTCCATTGGCTGCAGTTTATCTCCGTCGATTTGTAGTTGGTCAGATGCATAATTCGGAATTCGCGTTACTGGCTCAACTAATTC
>JBPCNB010000769.1:0-5381 GCA_051001675.1 Nitrososphaeraceae archaeon
ATTAGTTTACCATCGTTTGCAAATGCTATTCCATAAGGATTTCTAAGCCCCCATGCTACAAGTTTAATATCTGAACCATCCATATTAGCACTCAAAATACATCCTGAACACTTGACATCTCCCTTAATTACTTGGCCATTGCTTGTAGGTGTACCAAAAGGAACGTAAGCTCCTGTAGTAGCATTATCATTTAGATCTGACGGAGTGAATGGGTTTGATGTATTGAAATTTTGGCCCGTCAAAGTTATGTCTTTTCCAGGGATATCATGAATCTGTGGTGTATATTTTGGCCACTGCAATCCAAGAATATTATCTTCTCCAACAACAGCACTATTTGTCGCAGTGCCTGTAGTAAGATATAATCTGCCATCAGGTCCAAATGCTATTTGATTATTCTGATGGTCACCGCTACTAGGAAGTCCAATAATGATGTCCTTCACAATACCACTCACCGGGTCAACAGTTGAAATGACACCTTTATGTGAGGCATACAGTTTCCCCTTATAGAATTCTATATCTGTAACTGGTCCAAATATTGTCCTGTCCACCAGAACTGAGGTATTCCCGTTCTGATCTACTTTTATTATACTTGGTGTAGCAAAAAACCACTCACCAAACCCCGACTGTGCGATAAAAGTATTACCTTTATCATCAAATGTCACTGCAGAAGGAAGCGTAAGATTCCAAAATACCGGCTCCATTTTGTAACCCGATGCTAACTTCAAGTTATCTAGAGTAGGTTTTGCACCAGAGTTGATAACTGACAGAATTGGAGGCTTTTGGGCCACAGCAGGGTCAATAGGTATTGTCAATGAAGAAGCAATAGTGATTGTTGACATTAGTAGCATTGCAGCAGTAAATACTGATTGTGTCATTTTCTTTTTATTATTGTCATTAATTGTAGTTCTTTTTTTTGGTTTTTCATTTTTGCCAAGACGCATCATTAATCGTCTCAATGACTCTAAACATTATTATTAAGAATTTCTGAAGAAGATAGATGCAGATTCTTGTATTATATTCTTGTACCGCGATCCTGTACAATCATCTTGTACCAATGTCTTGTACCAAATCAATCTGCAATTTTTACACATTTCAAAATACGTCATGAGACTCCTATTTCCCGATATCCATTTTGAACAATAGTTCTCATTCCTCATATCCTTGATTAGGAATAATGGTTTAACGAAAATATGTGCCATTAAACATAGGTAGTTTTGGTAATTAACTGTAAAGAGTAGGGGATCTTGTGTTAACGGGAATACCCAAGACTAATTTTTTTGAAAGTTATTTATTACAGTCCTTAAACCGTAGTATTTTTCAGTTGCAAATATTGCATCTTCAATGTCCTTGAGTGAATATCTATGTGTTATCATTTTTTCTAAATCAATTGTCTTATCTGAAGCCAGCCTACAAGCTTCTCTAAGCGTAGATGGTGTCGAGCTAAAACTACCTGTAATAGAAATTTCATTATAATGTAACCAGTTAGAATCCATTCCTAGGCTGGTTCCTTTTGGCATTCCTGCAAATATATTAATCTTAGAGTTTTTTCTAACGATTTTTGTAGCAAGATCCAAAGCTTGAGGATTGCTTGTGGCAACCATTGCTATATTTGCTCCAATTCCATCTGTGAGATCTTGGATTTTTTTCGCAACTTCATCATCTTCTTTATTATTCAAGAGTATTATTTCATCTGCCCCCATCTCTTTTGCTTTTTGTAGCCTCGGTGGAATTTTACCGACAACAATAGTATTTGCACCGTAAATATTTTTAGATATCTGCAGATGAAGCAGTCCTATTGGGCCGTCGCCTATGATAACTACGGAAGGAGGAGTTTTTCCTTGTACAATTGGACTAGTTTTTGAAAAACCGTTTAGACAGCAAGCTAAAGGTTCAAGCAATACTACTTCTTCATTGCTGAGGTGAGCAGGAACTTCAACAAGACCGCCAATTTCGAGAATCTGGTCTGGTATGTAGACATATTCGGCAAATCCTCCATCTGTGGTCGATCCTATCTCTTTTAGATTAATACAAAGATTATACTGACAGCTAAGACAATATATACAGGTTAGGCAAGGTATTAGAGGACATACGGCAACTCTTGTACCAGATTCTATTGTTCTTGTTTTTTTCGTATTGTATATGCCCTCACCTATAAATACTGTTTCTAAAATTTCACCACAAATTTCATGTCCTAATATTATTGGTGGTATTACTTTTGAATGTCCATTTCGATATACTCGTACATCATATCCACATATAGCGCATGCATTTACTTTTAGTATGACACCCTTTGTAGTAGTATATGAAGGAATTCGCACTTGTTCGATAGATATATTATTTGGACGATAAAATATCGCTGCACCCATTGTCTTTTGCAACTGTTGTCGTGGTCCTAACATGTAACTTCTCCATAGAGGTTCGGCAGCATAGAATTTAAAACTCAATCCCTTTTTATAAACAAAGAATTTGTACCTCAATGTTGTACCAAATTCTTGTACCAAACTGTTGTACCAGACGAATAGTTAAATTTGTCAATAAATGTAATAAAGTTTTAACGACAAGACAGCAATAGGAAAGGGATAATATCTTTGGTTAGATTATTTGATCCACATATTCACATGTATTCTCGAACTACTGATGATTATGATGCCATGTCTAAAGCTGGAATTGAAGTTATAGTTCAGCCTTCTTTTTGGCTGGGTGCACCAAGAAGATTTGTAGGAACGTTTGAAGACTATTGGGAGCATATGATAACATTTGAAACCAGTAGAGCAGGGGAATTTGGAATTGAACATTTTGTCTGTATCTCTGTAAATCCGAAGGAAGCTAATGAAAGACCATTAGCGATTGACGCCATAGAAGCAATGGGCAAATATCTAGACAGAGAAAGGGTTGTCGCTATTGGAGAATTAGGCTACAATCTAATAAACGATTTAGAAGAAGAAGTATTTGTAAAACAACTGGATATAGCGGCAGACAAAGGTATGCTTATGACAGTTCATCTGCCACACAATAACAAGCCCGAAGGAATGAGAAGGATAGAACACATCCTGAATAGCAATGATAGTATGGAGAGGGGAGTTAAATACAATAGAAATAAAATATTGGTTGATCACAATGTAGAAGAGACAGTAGAAAAAACGTTAGAATTAGGTCTGTGGGCTGGCCTCTCCGTTTATCCCGTCACCAAACTATCACCTGAAAGAGCAATGAATATAATAAAAAAATATGGGACAGACCATATAATGATACACAGCGCCGCCGATTGGGGAGTGTCTAATCCTCTGAGTGTTGCTCTTGTAGCACGGGAAATGAGGAAAGCTGGATTTAGTGTTAATGAGATAGAAAAGGTTACTTTCTATAATGCCTATGATTTCTTTAGACAGTCGCCTAAATTTACATGGAAACCATAATCCATAATTAACATACACATACAATAGTGAAATTATATGACAAAAAATGTAATTAGTACTTGATATCGTCGGTCTAGAATATGATCATCTGAGTTCAGGACTAATTCAAATATTTCCAAAATTGCAAATGAAGGTGAAATTGCAAAGATGGAGCCTGTATTTCCCTCAGTAACATGTACAGTCCAAGATAGTATTCTATCAGGCAAGTATCCAAATCAGCATGGAATAATATCAAACGGATTGTATGATAAAACTAATTATTTTGTTTCTTTCTGAGAGCAATTAAGTGGTTTGGTGCAAGCAGATAGAGTGTGGGATATTGTAAAACAAAAAAATTCCTCAATTAAAACAGCTGCACTCTTTTACCAGAATACTATGTATGCCAATCCAGACGTAATAGTTACACCAAGACCTCTGCATATGGACGTTGGCCTGATCATGTGGTGTTACTCTAAACCAGCTGGATATTATGACGAAGAATTAATGCAGAATTTAGGGGAGTTCAAGTTAGCGAGCTATTGGGGTCCATTTGCATCTTCGCAATCCAGTGAATGGATTGTTAGAGCAGCAGAATATACCCTAGAAATGCAACGGCCTGATATGATGTTTACATAAATTCCGCATGTTGATTATTCTGTGCAAAGATTTGGTAAGAATAGCAGTCAGGTAAGAGATGACCTAATGAAGGCTGATGATCTTGTTGGCACTTTAATACAGAAGACCGTTGACTTGGGAATAAACGAACACACACAGTTCATCATTTTATCCGAATATGGGTTTAATGATGTTAGAAATGCAATTCCTTTAAATTTAAAACTTAGAGATGCAGGGATTCTTTCAGTAAGAACAATAAACAATAAAGAATACATAGATTATGAATTTAGTAAGGCATTTGCAATGGTAGAACATCAAATAGCACATGTCTATGTCAAGGAAGGTTTTCAAGATAATACCAAATCAGTTCTAGAAAACATCCAAGGAGTAGAGAAAATAAATAATAGTGTCATCAGAAGAGAAAAAAGACTGAAAATAGACAACGAGCGCACCGGAGAAATTATTGCTATAGCTGATAAAGATAAATGGTTTAGCTACTATTGGTGGTTTACACCTGAAAAAGCTCCTAATTTCACAAGGACTGTAGATATACACAGAAAACCAGTCTACGATCCTCTATAACTCTTCGCAGATCCCGTAACCAAATCCATATCACAAGATCCAAACTTATTTAAGGAATCTCACGAAACACCAGCAGACCCTCTTAGCGGAGAAGATCTTTCATTCTATGCATCGAACAAAAAATTTGGTCTTCTTGTAAATAACCCTGGAGTGGAAGGTGCTATTAATTGCCTAGACGTTGGAAAATATCTAACAGATATAGTTTCTTAGACTGTACACATCATGATGCTAAATGGAATAAGGATTAAGTCATATGTAGTTGAAGACTCAATACACCAACCTAGCTATAAATACCTTCAAGTCTTTAAGATGGAAGCCATAATTTCCAAGAGATCTATGGCATTGGACAGAAATATTGTCTGAGATTTCAATATTCATTATGGAGTATTACTATTCCACGCTATCATCATATATCATAATAAAGTAATCAAAGGGAGAGTCTTCAGTATAAGTAACATAAGTCTCATCTTTGGGACTCTTAGATAATTTGTGTAATATTATTCGATCATGAAGACTAAAAGCATAATTTAGCATTTCTTCCACGGAACTAAATTCTTTCGTTTCACTTTGTTTGTCGTCGGAACCCAGGCTAATGCGGACTTTCATATTTACCGTTTGTTCTACTTAACAAATGGTATCCATATATTTTGATCGGCGCAAGTATTTATCAACGAGCAGCAAATCAAATGAAAAAGAGATAGCTAAGAGTAAATGCTAATGGAAAGAAAAAAAGGAAGACTTCAAGTGCGATGAAGTTTGTCAGTGTTCTCTAGGAATTTGGTCCTCTAAGGG
>JBPCNB010000770.1:0-3059 GCA_051001675.1 Nitrososphaeraceae archaeon
CATTTGAGTAGAGTACTTGTCAATATTGAAGCACAGTGCCGACGTTATAGTTGTTCCCGCAAGCATTATTCCCGCCCCTCTACTTAATGAACAAACCGTCAGGATTGGTACTAAAACTATATTACAAACTCGCGAGGCACTTCTTCGAAATATAATTGTATTTAATAGTACGGGTCTACTAGCAGTTAGTATTCCTATAAGGTTTACGAGAAATGGTCTGCCATTAGGAGGGCAAATAATTGGACCTCCATATAAATAAAATCTAATTTTATCAGTCGCTTATAGTTTTGAGAGCAAAAATAATACGGTCAATAAATTTACACCAACCATTTGCCATAACCAAAAATATAACTAAATAAATAATAAATATAGGCTAATTGTGTGTCCCTTGTGGGGAGTAACAAAACACATTGCTATCCGGCAACCAGTGGCAACAAAATCCATTCTATCTCACAAGCACACTCAATAGTGTAATATATTAAAATCCTCCCATGGAAGGAAAAAAGAAATCACTACGTGTTATCTTCATTCATCTGCGTTCCCTAACCCAGAAAATGAGGACCATAACAACAATTTACTCGAAAACCAAATGATGGCTTGAGTTTATGACGTACCTGCCTATCCTATAAGTATCTTTTATCTCCAAAATTGCGTACAGCACTTGACGTAGAATGATGTAAACAAACAAGATACTTCTACTGTTCTGTCTTGTATTTTTTTTAATATCTCCACTATGCTTTTTATTTGCTCATGCCTGAAGTTTGCAGCTTTTGTATATTCCGTGTTTAAACGTAGTTTTTGTAATTCGGCGTAAATCTCTTTGTCTTCTATTGCATCTATGAAGGTTTGTGTTCCATACGGTTTGCTCAATACTTCTAGCGGCTGATTCAGCTCTCGGATAGAAACTAATAATGTCTTTTTGACATATCCGGTTGAAAACACTATCCTCTGCCGAGGGTTGATCGCAAGAATTTCCTTTGCTACATCCATTCCAATAATTTTAAAAGGACAAAATAAAACGGTTGAATATGTTCAGTTGCATCTGCAAGGAGAGCGGTCCTCTGGCCTTCTTCATGGTAATTTTAAGACAACATTCCCCATTATTTGTAAATTACAACTTCATGTCCTCTTCCTTCCAAGACATGTTTGTACATTACGGCTGTATCTGGACAATCTTCTGCTATCAATATCTTCAATGCAATCTGTATTGTATATTCAATTGGTAGCAATATTTTAATGGCATGCGACTTTTTAGTTATATGTTGTCGCTCAAGGGGTAATGATTTAGGAGCCAATGTAATCTTGTTACCAAAAGCGCATAAGGGCGGGATAGAAGTCTGCTGGTGACATAATAGGAAAAGAATCTAAAAAAGGAAAGAAATTCAAAATTGAAAGACAGTATTGTCTTTTCGGGTCTATTATAACAGTAATCTGGATTTAATTTGTTGCTGCTGTTTTATTTCCTGTGTCGCTGTTGCTTGATTTTCAAGCGGATCTAATTCTTTGGTTAGTATATCCTTTATTTGGTGATTATCTATCAAAGTATCGATTAATTTTAATAGATCTTCTTTTCGGAGTCCGCTGGCAGACGTAGATGTCTGAATAGCTTCTATTGCCTTGAACTTCCAGTAGTAATTGAGTGCTTTCCCTATATTCAAATGAGCGTCAAAAACTATTTTGCCGAGAATGGTGAGGGAATATTTTCTTTTGTGCCTTTTAATTAAATCAGCTTTTAATAGGCCAGACATTCTTGAGTAGTATTGTTTAGTAGTAAGCTCCATTTCTTTAAGAGAAGACACAGAGTACCCAGATCCCCCGCTAGATAGGGCGATGGTATTAAAAAGCGTGAGGGCTTTGTCGTCAGAGATAATTCTTAGGATGGACGTTATTGATGGCGAAGTTGAAGTTTGGGGTGAATCCATGCAGATATACCTTATGATGTAATTATAAACCATATATAGGTATTGTACGCCAAGATGTTCGCTTTTGTCCAGATTAGGGAAAACTTTAGATATTTCAACCCCTAATAGAAATGACACGCATAAAGAGCAAGTAACTGGAAGCGATTTTTAACTCTTGGATCATTTTTAGTAAAGATAAGAACGGAGGATTCAATAGTTACTGCTACAGGTCATCGCAACGAGTAAGAATGGAAACTGCACAGGAAACTCTTTTCTTATGTGACAAAAACAATCAATAACGGCCAGAATGATTTACCATATCAAGTTAAGAACAACCCTCAAATTATTTCATTGCAGAAAAATAAAGGGAATTCTTCAATAGTAGATGGAGTATTGATTTGAAAAAGTTTTTTCAATGTGCTAAGATCAGAATAAGGGTCAAGATCACTTATCCTATAAGATACTTCATACGAAAATATTGTACTCAAATTAGAAAGAAGACAAAATAAAAAAAGTGATCATCTTAATTTGTTTCAAGTTCTTTGATCCTTTCAACTACTCCTTGGCTTTCCCTGTCCAGATCGCTTTTGTATTCTTTCAATAGTTCGATCCGTTCTTCCTTAGTAAGAAAATTTCTGGCCTTTTGAAAACCCGTTCCACAACACCCATATCCCATATTATTCACCCCCTATTTTTTCTACATATCGCATATCCGATATATAGCCAGATGATGTATTTATATATATCGGACATGCAATATTCAATATGCGAGGATACGGTAATGATTGTTGTGATATGAGAGGTTTGTTCGGATTTCTAATTTTGTTTTTACTTTCGAAAAAGGCAATGCATGGTCAGGACCTTGCAGATGAAATTGCAAAAAGAAGAGGAGAAAGACCTAGTCCAGGAACTATATATCCAGCGCTAAAAAGTCTTCGGGAAATGGGATTTATTGTTGAAGAAAAAGACGGTAAGACCATAGTATATACTCTCACAGCAAGAGGAAAGAACGCGCTTAAACTTGCCAGACAAAGATTCGCGAGAACCTTTTTGGATGTTTTTCCTTAAAAACATAAGAGATAGCACGTATCGTTTGTATGAGGATTGTTTCGTTTGTTTATAATCATCGATGAGGCATTCGGGGGATCAATGCTTTCA
>JBPCNB010000771.1:0-3562 GCA_051001675.1 Nitrososphaeraceae archaeon
GTGCCAAGTTTCATAATGGGCTTGTTAGTAGTCCTTGACACTTTTATTATTTACCAAATTGCTAAACGAAGATTTGATATTGGAGTCGCATTGGTTGCATCATCTTTATTTGCTGTTATGCCAGCTACCTTAGTTCTAAGACATATCTTTCTAGATAATATAATGTTACCATTTATACTATCATCAGTATTGTTCGCATTATATGTGAAAATAAATAAAGTCAACAATCATCTTATTTTATTGTCTGGAATTTTCTTGGGTCTTGCGATTTACACCAAGATTCCTGCGTTCACAATGATACCACTTGTAGGATTTCTAATATTTGATAATTCTAAGCGAATCAAGAGTCTAGCATTATGGTTTGTTCCAGTAATCCTAATCCCATGTTTGTGGCCTGCTTACGCATTATCAGCAGGTCAATTTAATTTGTGGATTGATGGTATAACTGCCCAAGCTAATAGACAGGGAAAACCCGATAGTTCACTTTTAGATTCGTTTAAAAATATGTTCAATCTGGACCCAGTATTTTTAATTATTGGGTTTGCTGGGGTGGTATACGTTGCCGCTAGAAAAGAATATTGGCTCATATTATGGGTTATACCGTTATTAATATTCGGTTATTTTATAGGATGGGTAATCTATTTTCACTTCGTTCCAATATTTCCTGCACTTTGCATCTCTGCTGCACTATTAATAATGCGAGAGTTCAAATTCCGATTATGGAGAAGGCTAATTCTAACTGCCTTAATCTCTGCAATAATTTGTTTTGGACTGGTGGTATCGATATTGCTAATCTCTTTAGACGTTAATTCATATCAATTCAAGACACAAGCAGTAGTTGTGGAGAGTTTAAGCAATAATAATACTGTATTCGTTGGCCGTCAAGTATACTCTTGGATACCCCGATATATTTTTCACATATCATTCGATGTTTTTCCTAAGGATTCACTCCCTGTTGAATGGAATGAATCCAAAATCTTGTTTGTTGATAACGGGTTGGCCAACGATACTAAACTTCGAGATGCTACAAAATTGATACTAGGTTTCAAGAAGCCTAAAATGCCAGATCACTATCCGTATACAAGTATAACGTTTAGCCGCTCAATATGGAAAAAAGTTGACGTTAGAGCAAACTAAGTTAATCAAGGTTTATTCAGATTTAATTTTGACCTTTGTCAACGTTATCGACCCGCGAGAATTACTTTGTAAATAAACTAGCAGGGATGTTGATTAAAGTTCGTCGTAAATTTCTAAAATCGGATTATCATTTTGGGCAAAATATACAGGAATGAAGAGATTCTACCGGATTCGACGAATATCTACTTCAATATTATGTGAGATTTGTAATGTGTTCTTGGTTTGGCTAATATTAAAGGCGATAGGGCTGGCGCAATCCATACGAGCTCTAATGCATGGAATTATCCCGGCACACATCAAAAGTGCCGGAGTTGACTACTACCATTTCAGGATTCATTTACACTTCGCCTCTGATGGTGTACCTCTTACTTGTTTATTACATGGTCACATTCAAGATAAATCTCCATCTAGTGTAGATATTATGTTATTATACAAGTTAAATATTCTATGGAATTTTCGCCTTTTGAATAGGCTGCCATAAAGAACTTGTATGTAGTTCTTATTGGAACACAATTAAACTGATTATTGTTTTCAATTGATTCAGATAAATTTATTACAGTTATTATGTTACGGTTCGTAGAATATGAATTGGAGAAGCACTACTGGTTTCCTTCAGCGAAAAATTTCTCATTCTAGAATGCTGTCCATAAATTACAGAAACAAGTGATGTTATATAAAGAATAATGCAGCATTTAGGATCGGGAGTTTAGCCATAATAGGCATGCTTGCATTGGCCGTAATGCACCCTGGTTTATATGATCTCTTTTGTTTAATGCCAAAACAAGCAAAAGCTATAGGTCCCGACTCTCTTGAAGTTAGTCATTCAATGAGTTCTGCAAGGCCACGAACAATCATTTTTGAGCCTTTATTATTAATTAATACAAAAAAGGCTATTATGAACAATGATAATCCGACACTTAAAGTAGCCCTTCAAGTTCTCACTTCTCAAGCAGACTCCTTCCTAATGAAAGAACCGGCATCAGTTATAGAAAAAAACGAGTCACCACCGAGCGGCGACAAACACGACTTTCTCTCTTTGGCACCATATCGTTGGCCGGACCCGACTAAAAAAGATGGATTGCCGTACGTCGGTCGTGATGGTATGATTAATCCTGAAATTTACTCTATTCCAGATTTAAAGAACATGGGTGATATGATCTCCACGGTACATACATTATCGGCAGCCTATTTCTTGACCGATAATCCCAAATACGCTTCAAAGGCTGCAGAATTGCTGAGGGTTTGGTTCTTGAATAATAATACCAGAATGAACCCTAATCTAAAATATGCTGAATTAGTGCGCGGTATAGATAAATCATATCCTGCAGGGATCATGGATGGGAGAAATTTGACTGATGTCATCGATGCAGTTGGACTGATTCAGAGGTCAACAACCTGGACTAAGGAAGATCAGTCTGGAATGAAGACTTGGTTTAGCAAATATCTAAATTGGCTTCTTAATTCCAGAGTAGGTAAAGAAGAATCACAAAAAATTAATAATCACGGCACCTACTATAACCTACAAGTCGCAGCCATCGCATTATTCACATATAAACCAGAAATTGCCAAAGATATAATTCAATCGCTAGTACAAAAGCCAAGTATCTCTACTTTTAGTAACCCTGAGAAATCTCTTGCTGTAAAAATTCAACCAGACGGTCATCAACCGTTTGAATTACAAAGATCTGATTCATTGGACTATAGTATGTTTAATTTATACGGTCTGTTCAAATTAGCCGATATTGGTAACCGTTTAGGAATCGATGTATGGAGCTATGGAAGTCCCGATAAGCCGCTCTTGCAGAAAGCTTTGGACTACCTTTTGCCCTACATCATGAAACCTCAGGAATGGCCATATTTGCAAGTTACTCCAATTAACCGTCACGTGATAGCCGCAGACCTACTTTGCCACGCGATAACCCACTATCCTAGAAATGAAAGCTTATATGTTCAAGTTTACACATCTCTCGTCTCCGATCGGACTTTTTTTGATGCTCACAATCTTCCCTGCATGGCCCTTTAGGCTAACGATTTGCTTCCCCCGTCGTGGTTTTCTGTCTGCGTAATTACTGAAGGATTTATTCATTCTATCAGGTAGAATTTCCCATTTTGATTCCATTATCTGGAGAATTGTCAGTTTCAGTTTATATTCCTGCGGTGTTGTTTTCTTGCCTCCAGGATTCATAGACTTTTAAAATTTTCACACCAACTGTGTCGGAATCGATCAATCCATTATTATCCTTTACGACAAGCCTGAAGATCAATATAGTGTCCTTATCGAGACCTGGAGCTTGGAACGTAGATTTTATTTTATCAGGATGGTTCAATAATACTTTTGGTCCTCTAACCTGGCTCCAAAGATATGAAATTATGGTACCGTCATTGTCGATACTTTTTTTGGCATCCAACGTAATTTGAAATTAGC
>JBPCNB010000772.1:0-4744 GCA_051001675.1 Nitrososphaeraceae archaeon
GGCTTAGGGACTTCACTTGCCGTAGTTTTATCTGGTCTTCCATTGGTTTTCTCTTGCTCTCCTTATTTATCGCTTCACGAATTCTTTTCCATATTTCCCTCTCAAACTGATAAGCCATGATCAATCCCACGGTAGTTCCACCAACAGCTCCCAAAGGTCCTCCAACCACAAAACCTGTTACGCCAGGAATCAGTAGACTTTCAAACCATGATCCTGAGGCTACCTCGACGGCAAAATCTTTTGAATCGCCTACGATAGAGATAGTTATTTCTCTTAAAGCTCCCGCAAGAACTACGAGCGAAGTATTTACTGCAGTTATAGAACGAAGAGGCCGACCATTCATTTCACCCTTTACCTCGGAAACAAGTTTGAGACTTTTTTCCTTTTGAATTTCTTCCTTGATGCTATTGTACAGGTTATCGATGTTAGTATCGAGATCTTTGAAATGCTCTACTCTTGCCATGATGCTATAATGACCTGTAACATATTATAACCTTCATAATGAGTTATACTGAAGTAAATCTTGACCTACGCCCGTCGCTAAGCTGCATACCATCATTACCTATTTCACATAGCTGTATTTATTTTTGAGTCTCGGCTCGCGACCCATAACTGTGTCAAGACTCTATTCATGGATTATCATGACAGGCCTTCGAATACTATCTATTACTCCTTTAGCTGTACTCCCAAGCAGTCTTATTGATGAGGAAATTCGACTGCTAGCCATTATTATTAGATCATAATCATTTTCTTCAGCTATACGTTCTATTTCATCAACTGGTTTTCCTGCTTCTATCTTGTACGAAACCCGGTCTATCTTTCCTTCCTCTTTACATATTCTTACTTTTTCTTCCAGTATCTTTCTTACTCCTGTTTCTACAGCATTTTTAAGTTCCTCTTTAGCTTTCTCCAGTGGTCTGTCAGGCCCAATAAGTGCAAGAATTGTACTCGTAAGAATGTCTTTGGAATGTTCAAGCACATAGAGCAGTTCAATTTGGGCTCCAGTCATATTCGAAATATATATCGCATGTGCAAGAGCTTTTATCTGACATTTCCGTGGTGTCGTGTGGAACCAGTATATATCCTTATTCCGTGGTTTACACCTGACTCATGTTACCTTCTTTATTGCAAAAAAGTAAATTTCTAGTCTATTCCACTTTTACTTCTTTTCCCTTGGGTTTTGTCTGTTCTTTCTTCCTGAAGACTATTTCAAGTACGCCATTTTTGTATGTAGATTTAACTGTTTGAACATCTGCCTCTGATGGGATCTCAACAACACGATGGTACTATGTGGATCTTCACTCTTCACGTCAACTGAGTTATCAGAGGCATTAATCTTGATATTTTCTTTGCTCACGCCAGGCATCTCAAGTATTACTTTGACTTCCTTATCTGTAGTTGTGAGATCAGCTAATGGTTCTCTCTCACCTGAAATAAGAGGTGCAATCCAGCTGGAAACTATTCGCCGGCTAACAATTTCTGGCGTCACGTAATGGCAGGTACATGTGGCAGCTATCCTTGGTGATACAAACGAGCAATGGCAATTAGTGCTTCCGTCACTCCTACTTGATGTTCGTTTTGGCTACTGGTCAGCTTCCTCGATCGTGTATGTTAGGGTTTCGAAAAGTGTGTCAAAGTCCCAAGAGTTATTGTAGCTAATGCCATTGATATAAAATGACGGTGTGCCATTAACACCGCTTCTTATCCCTGAGAGGAAATCCTCCCGGATACGAGGTACGTGAACATGGTGGACATGTCATTCAACAACCGCGACATATCCAAACCTAAGGTATTTGCATATTGCAATAAATGATCACCATCGAGTGCCTGTTGATTCTCGTACAAGTGATCGTGCATCTCCCAAAATTTCTCTTTGAGCACCAGCTGATTCAGCTGCCTCTGCGGCAGGCACTGCATGGGGATGAACCTGAGTAAGCGGAAAATTACGAAATACAAACCATAAATTCTTAGCAAGCACTTTTTGAAGTTGTTTGATTATGGGATAGACCTGTCCATAAAATGGGCATTCATAGTCACCATATTCAAGCAAAGTGGCTGGCGCCGTATCTGGCCCCTGGATGTGATCGCGCCGTCTGCTGACAGATAATGCTAGTTTGACAATTTCTGCTTCCATGTATATCACGTCTTCTCCTTATTATCTTGATTCTGATCTTTTGACATTGATTCCAGGGTACTTAAAATTCCTCCTGCACCAGGATTAATCCCTATCGGAGAAACGTGGCTCCATGGTATAATCCCATCTCCGTCGACCACAAATAGAGCACGTTCAGTTACACCATCTTGCTTACGACATACACCATAACTTGTTGCTACCTTGCCTTTGGGTTTGAAATCTGAAAGTAATGGAAAATGTAGATTGCTATGCTTGGCAAACGCCAGATGACACCAGACACCATCTACAGATATCCCAAGGAGTTCAGCATTATAGCGTTTAAATTCAGGCAGAACCTCGTTGAATAGCGTCATCTCAATGCCACAAACAGGTGACCAATCCGCAGGATAGAATGCAAGAATAGTAGGATGACCCCGAAACTCCCTTATTGACACGGTCTGGTCTGGGGTAGTATGAAGCGAAAAATCAGGTGCGGTAGTGCCAGCACATAAGGGTGAAGTTGCGTACATACTATATGGTGATTTTTTTCGTCCTGCTTAGAATTTAAAGGTGTACCTGATATGTTGCCCAAGTAGATTTAATCCTATATATGCATCACATCCGCAATACGTCGCAAGCCGAGATCCGATATTTTAATGAAAGCCCGTAAAGATAAGATGCTGTCAGTGTGATCCCGGTAAATTTGTGCCATTGACTGAAGTCTGCATCACCACAAAATGAATATAACTTAATCACCATTATGATGATGTTCAGGCACTGTAGCAATCAATGTTTTCGGTTTTCTATTTTATCCTTGGAATTAACAATTTTGCCCTCAGATATGGTGCCCGGGATCTTGACCTAAGCCTGTTTGCGCAACAAGGACAATGCATTTCACCCCATTGCATGAATATCTCGCATACCTGACAGCGCTTCTGCCCGGAAGCGTACCGGCCAAGGGCACCGAATGGCTTTTGTGCTCTATGACGTAAGCAGATCCCTTTACAACCCATAAACACTCATTACATCCAGCACTATTAGTATTTTGGAATGGGACTCGTGTCGTCAAACTAGTTTCGTTGCGTTAAGTTAAATTTAAAACGAACATTAAATCATCGAGATAAATGCATATCGAGTAAGAAATATCATGAAGTAAAATATGTAATAAGTATTAATTGGTCTATAAAATTTATAGGAATGAACGAGTTGAAAGGAATGGTCGATTTCCGTAATCTCACAATCCCTATAATTATTGCTCTCATAGTGGGAGGATCGATCAGTTTTTTCTTGGCTTATAGTTTTTTTCCTGAGAAACACGTTAATGTGAAAATAGATGGACAATGCTACGAGTTCTTGGATAATGCCTATGAGAAGTACAAAAAAATCAAGGGGAAAAAGAAATATTAACACTGAGACTCGAGGCTAATTCCATCGAATCCCCTAGTACGAAAATACCCGTCATTTTTAGCGGAACTCGGACAGAGGTTGATGATTTCGTATCTCGGTATAATATGAATACCACCTCTTCTCAGGTGGTGGGAGCGAACAACAATTACATAGACAGACACATTGTCAAAGCCACAATTACAAAACAGGATTTTGAGAGGATGATTAATGATATAACTGTTAAAGACCTTGATCCCTTGAGAAAAACCATAACTGGCAGTCTGGGTTTGCAGCCGGGTTCATTAATATCGGCACAAGAAAGTAAACAAATTTCATCATACTCTAAAGACTTTATGCGTAATGGAATTCAGCAGATTATAAATGATTCTGGCCAAACCGGTGGAGTAAAACAAGCTGAATGCCGCACCAAGATTCAATATTAGTAATATGTCAATACTGCTGGTCACGTCGTCAAAAGCAATTACTCATTAGACACCCACATTACAATTCTTGCAATAAATTAAAGCATTGTGAATAAACCTGTATGATGCCCTTCCACTATGTGTTGAACTGCAAAAGCTGCTACTAAAACTGCAAATACTCGCGTAATGACCATCGACCCTCGTCTACCAAGGATCCTGTAAATAGGGATGACTAACAGTAGTATGACGTAAGTAATTGCAATCACTAAGGCGACGGATATTATCGTAACATTTACTCCGCTAGTTTGGTATGAAATGATAACTGCAGTGATAGCTCTGCAGTGATAGCCCCAGGTCCAGCGAGTGAGGAAATGCTAGTGGAACAACGCCTGAATCGTCGTTGCGTGTATCACCTCCGAATCTCCAGGCCCCATGAGTCAACAATTGAATTGAAACAATTAACAACAACACTCCACCAGCAATCATAAAGCTGTTTGTATTTTGAGTGGCATATGGCCTGAAAGTTCTGGTTCTTGAACCAGCAACAGCAGTAGTTATCGGTATCGGCCTGGCCGCAGATACCTACCCCCACAGCAATAGAGACTGACAAAAACGATAATGTAGAGATACTGTGAAATATTTGAGGGAGCAATTAAGAAACCTTTCAACATTCGTAGCTGATAGCTTATTCACTGTCGATAATTTTACAACGCTATCATGTCAATCAAATATAATCCATATCCTGATAGACTAGGTACATTCTTTTTCACAAGAAAAATCCTTTCCCAATCCGTAGCAAATTAGTTTGCTTGATTGATACTTT
>JBPCNB010000773.1:0-5010 GCA_051001675.1 Nitrososphaeraceae archaeon
TCTCATTCCTCTTGTATCAAAGTATTAATACTAAACATTAATTCCCTCTAGCCTTTCTTGTTCTTCGTACTAACGACTAAAAGTTTATTGCTTCTTCTCCGCTTGGAACTTATGCATTTAGATATAGATTAGCTTTTAGTTGTTTACTGATTCCCAATGCCAAAGTATGTACCATGATGATTATTTTGCATGTCATTTTGCTTACGGAAAGAACAAGTTGGAAATGAATCAAGCATCTTTTGAAAAAATGGCATTGGTGCAAGGGAAGGAAAAGATGCAATCAAAAAAGATATAGGAATAGAGATAAAAGAAGAAGAACCTGAGACATCAACATCAGCAGATATATTCTCTAAACTAAAATTAAGAAAGGAACAGGTTCCAGTCAGACCAATAATCGAAGGAAAACTGGAGTAAGGAAGAAAGGCTAGTTTCGCTAGTTTGCTTAACTCATCAGCAATTGATACTTCTGTTGGTTGGTTCATGGTTTGATCAGGTGGTTTGAATGATGGTAATAATTGTGATGGTCGTCTAAGTGGTATTTTTGGAATTCGTTGTGTTTCAAGCATCTTTTTGTAGAAGATAGATTGCGCATATTTAGTATCATTTAGACAGGTGTTATAGTTTGCTCATAGCCGTGCGTGTAAAGTTCTATAATATTACCAAATGGGTCCTCACAAAAGGCAATTTTATACCCCTTATTTGGAGCTATATTCCATATTTTACTACGCTGTTTGCCACCACTCTCTGAAATTTTTTTATACAACTCTTCTATGTTAGGATCGGTAATACAGATATGGAAAAATCCTGATTTCCAATATTCAAAGTTATCATTTGTTCGTCTTTCTGCCTTTGGATCTATATACTCAAATATCTCAAATCCTACTTGGTTGCCTGAACTTAACCAAACTATTCGCATTTTCTTTAAGTTTGGACCATGGATATCTTTAAAAACCATTCCCAGTGGGGAATCATCGACTACAATTTCTACTGGTCCATTTATTACGTTAAACCCAAATACTTCTTGATACCACTTTACCGCATTGTCCAGATTAGTGACGCTTACTGCAATATGATTTATCGTCCTCGGGTATGGAATCATGGGATGTTTTATCCACTTGTATTATACTTTGTATTATACCTTCTCATTTTTCCATCCTTGATAGTAGTAGTAGTATTTATTTTAGTTCCTCAATCATCCATTCTCTTCATTAAATTGTTTTTCATCTGATACCTCTTCTGTTATTCTCCTTTTTATGAGATGAATTCCTAAAGAAAAACACTAATCAAAGAAAGAATCTGAGGTGATATTTTAGAAAACTATATGGTAACCCTTTCGGAATATCTATCAAAGTTTTGTTATCAAAGCAAGCGCTGCAGCAATATGAGTAGTAGTATTGCAATTACAAATATCAATACTCTAGACGCAACAATTAGTACGGCTGCACATTGCTTTTACCAAGCAAAATCGTCTTGTGGCTCCGTATAACTGTTCCCTATCAAATTTGTATTTCGACTTTATACTTGTGGTCAATTAAAGGATTTCATAATTAATGATTCAGACTTGAGGGAAGAAGTTAGAGAGGAACTGACTAACAAAAGAATCGATTGTACGTCAAAAGAATACCACAAGATCGTTCACGAAATAGTCTTAAAAATCATAGAGTTTGTAATCAAGGTAAAACACAAAAAAACTTGCCCTTCATAAAATTTTGATCAAATAACTGTCTTTCTTTCTTCTTAGATAAGGCTATCTATAATCTTGATGAATATGGTGTTATTGATTATTTCTGATTCTAAATTCTTGTCTTTGAACTGCTCACCTATAGTCTGGACAAATTTACCAAAGAAAATAGCCCAGTTAGGTCCCATATCAAACCGGATAACATACCTGTCAGCACCGTAAATCCTATCGTGTCTGAAAGTAAAACCTGATGCTTCACACCACCTGCAGACGAAATCCATAATGAAAACAGGTTGGAACAGTACGATTCTTGAGTCATCCTGCGGGTCACATGATGTCTTATTCCGGTGTATTATTTCGTAGAGTGCTACGAAAAATGGATAATACACTAATGCTCTTCTCTGATAATTCTTCCTAACTAATCTATCCCGGATTGAGCAACAGGCCAGAAATATTTAGCGAATGAAATCTAGATAAAAATGCAATTAACTCTGGTATTTATAATCATTGTAGCGTTTGGATTATTCGATTCAGCAGCAATAGCATTTCAACATTTTGAGTGGAGAGCATTATCTATTTTATGTAATCTGTTCTATTATCCATTCTCTGAATTTATTAATTGAAAATTCTTCAGACTCTTTAATAAAAGTGGGATCTTGTGTTTTCCATTGATCTTGAGGAATTGAATCAAAAAACTCTTGCATGCATAAAATAAAGCGAAACCGTAAATTGCGTGCATTTTCAACTATTCCATATCGCTTTAGGATATCTGACACCTTCCCAAATGAAGAATCATAGTCTCTCTTAAATGGAGGCAATTCGAACGTTTGATGCAATACTAAAGTTATTGTATCTAAATCGTGTCTTATTGTAATCAAATACAAAGTTATAGATGTATCTCCAATAATGCTGTTTACATCGTCGGATTGGTTGGAGTATTATCTAGAGATATCTTAAATGAGAAACTCGGAACAGCAATCCCCTTAGATCAAGAAACATTAAGGCTAAACTTCTCTTTCAAGAAATTCAATGGATTACTTTGAGATGTATGGAATTTGTTAATAATTACGGTAATACGAGAAACTCACCTCGAAATGCATCTACACTACATAATTCAACTATACCCAAGATTTGCGAGCATATGAAAATATTGGATGCTGATAAACGTGAGAAGCCTATGGATTTGAATTTAAAAGATGCTTATGTACTCTATATGGTACCACTTTTAAATAGAAAACATCCTGAACGACCATCCGGATTAGAGGAGAAACTAGATAAATTCTTTGAAGATAGTCTTAAGGTTGATGACTTGGAATCTGAAGTCGAATATGATGGGGTGGAGGATTAGTTAAGAAATATGGTAGATGGAGGACCTATCATCAAACTTCACAATTGTAGATTTTGTAAAGATCAACAGTGTTAATATCTCCCGAACACCGTTATGCACAGAACCAAGAAGACGGCTCGTGGAAATGTGTTCCGTACATATTCGAGGATTTCGCCAAGCGGAAAATTCCTGTACTTGGAAAAGATAACCCTGAAGTTAAAGCTATGATAGCAGAGAAATAAAGAGAAGTCGATACATGGAATAATTCAGGGCAAGACGGCATAACGAAATGTTTAACCTACCAGAAGATAAAGGCCTACGATTAAAGAAGAATCCATATCTAGAATTGTGAATACTGTAATTGTTATGCGGAATGCCAACATGTGCAGAGACATTCACAGCCAAATAAGTTTAATCATTAATAGAAACCGGTTCCTGTTTACAACAGCAACAACGTTGACATTTTCCTTACCAAGAAAAAGTTGAAAAAGTATATTAATTCTCCAAGTCCAACACCCATTCCCATTGGAACCCCACCACCTAGCCCAAAGCCACTCCACTAACACCGATTCCAACTCCAACTGTCATAACCAATATCAACAACAATCAGGTCACCGTTAGAAATGGTGGTGGATATACAGTACAAAATTATGAAGGGGCGGTAACTGTTACACCTGACTGTCCTCCACAATCAGCAACGGTAGTGTTGGGACCTTCTCCAATGTAAAACGGTGGAGCAAGAATACTTGCAGCACTTGATCCCTGCATTCTAACTGATGGTACGGTGATACTGAATCTACCAGACGAACAGGGAATACAACTTGTAACAGCAAATATTCCAGATGGACAAACAACACAATCAGTGGTTGTTCCTATGCAGAGAATAGGCCCCTATAACGCAAGGACAGACACTCTATACTGTGAACTTGAGTGGACAGATTACAGGTCCAGATCCTGCAACAGGAAATCCAGTTACACTGAATGGTAACATAAATGCACTACTCATTCGGAACAATGGTGGACAGGATATTGAGTTAAGCGCAGATAATAGCGTAGCATTGAATGCAGTCCTTTCCTAGATAACTTTGACTTCGCTATGAGTTCTATATTTTTGCAGCCATGTTCAAAATTTAAATACACCTACAACTAATCTGAAGAAAGTGTCTGAAAGTAATATAGCGTACTTTTCCTTACCAATATTTATTCTAGTTTTACCTGTTGGTGTCATTTTCTTAAATTTCTCATTGGCATTTTTCGATTTTGAACACAATGCATTTATTGCAACTGTCTATGCTCAATCAGATCTTTCTACACTATCGCCAGAAGAACTCGAACAACAAGCAAAAGATTATTTATCATCCTTAATGGAACTTCAAAACCAAAGCAGTACCAATAAATCTTCATTAGTTGATGAAAGTATCGATAGTACTAGCGCCGACGAGACAGACTTAGCGACGCAGCAATTTGCAACAGATGTCAGTGGGCAATATTCTAATCCTAGTTATGGCATATTAGATTTTGTCATACCATCAGGATGGTATGGTTCTGAGAGACAATGGTCTGGAGATGAAAGTATTAGTCTGGATATGCAACAAGGAACAGAAACAGAATATATGGACCGGTTGCTTAGTCCACAGTCTGGTGATAGCACCGTTGCGAATGATCCTACAATGATACTTGAATCAAATAACAAGACAGAATTGCAGTACATTCAATCAGGGTTAGGCGAAGCATCACCTGTAGCTGAAGCAGCACCTGCTAGCCAATGCAAAAGTTTTGATGGTTCTATTCGTTTTCTTGAACCTAATTCTACAGTCACAATAGATGGCAAAGCATTTAGTGTATTTACTATGGAATGCAAATGGGAAACAGATTATAGTGGTGAAATGCAAATGAGAAACTTGAATGATTCCCTTGGGGGTTCTGCAGTCCGTGGGTCATCGACCGAGGTATCAAAAACATATAGGTACGAATCGCCTGAAAGGATCTACTCGTTGCAGTT
>JBPCNB010000774.1:0-12130 GCA_051001675.1 Nitrososphaeraceae archaeon
GACTTCACCCAATGAAAGTACTAAATGTCTTCGTTTATCAACAACTGGCTTCTCGAGAAAACGAAATGTATTTCAGGATTCCTTCATGAGTTAAAATGTCTGCAGGAATTGCAAAATCGGTATAACAACTATTAAGTATTCCCTATTGCAATAGTGTGCTGATAGGGTTTTTGAATATTGCCTCGGTAGTAGGAGCTAGACCGAACTTTGTTAAACTGGCCCCGATTCACAGAGCAATTAGGTCTTTTTCCCATCATACTATTATACATACAGGACAACATTATGATTACAAATTATCCAAAATATTCTTCAAAGAATTCGATCTGCCTCCACCAGATATTGAATTAGAAGTGGGATCCAGTGAACCCGGATTCCAGACAGGAGAAATGATAAAAAGATTAGAGAAAGTTTTTCTCGAGTCAGAATTTGAAATTGTTCTTGTTTATGGAGACACAAATTCTACGTTTGCGGGGGCATTCGCAGCCAGAAAGGCAGGGTTTAAAGTAGGACATATAGAAGCAGGCCTCAGAAGCTTCGACAGGAGGATGCCGGAAGAAATCAATAGAATATTGACTGATCATATCAGCGACCACTTGTTTGCGCCCACCTATACTGCTGTTGCCAATTTAGAAAGAGAACACGTCTTTGGTAAAATATTGTACACCGGCGATTTATCTGTCGAGCTAATAAAAGATGCCATCAAACTAGCTTCAAAATCTTCTATACTTGATAACCTTAAACTAAAACCAAAGTCGTATATGCTCTTTACGATGCACAGAGCTGAGAATACTGATAATGAAGCCAATTTGCGTTCAGTTATACGTGTATTTGAATCTCTCATGGGGATTGGTATAAACACTAAGATCTTATTTCCTATACATCCACGAACCGCAAACAAACTCAAAAAGACGGGTCTATACAAGAGATTGGAAAACTGTTCAAATATAATATTACTCGAACCTGTAGGATATATCGACTTTATCAAGCTAATGCTAGAGGCACAAAAAGTCATAACTGATTCGGGCGGGATACAGAAGGAATCCTACCTATTACAAGTTCCATGCATAACAATCCGAGACAACACAGAGTGGGTAGAGACATTAAATGATGGATGGAATATGCTAACTGGTGTTGACACAAATAAAATAGTTAAAGCAATTGTGAACAAGGATTTTAAACTGGCTCATGGCAACCAGGTTCAACCAATTTTCGGATTCGGTAGGACGTCGGAAATTATTAGGGATGCCATTATGTCAATCGTAAAGGATCAGTAGGATCGTCAAGGTCGCAGCATTTCCCCAAAGACGTGTGTGTTAAAGACTCTCCTATTTACCTGTCGGGACATATTAGTGCCTTTTAATCAATCTAACAGCATGGACAGGGTGCATCTTCCTTAGGAACCTGAGTGTCAAGTTGGATGGGTTTTTCCTGGCGACCTATGTATCTTCAACATTGCTATCGACCATTCAAATAATGCGCTTTATTATTCTGCTCAACTCTAGAGATGAAGCCTCATGCCTCCTTTGGACTTTTCGACGGTATCTCCGGTCTGAGCGTCGCTCTCTTTGGTATTGATCATAATTGTAGCGCCTAACTTCGTATAGTTTTCCATTTTTATCTTGCCTAAGTCTTCGGCATTGGGCTTTTGCTAATAATTTCTGACACAATGGACAATAGAGTAACCTGTGTGATTTATTTTTTGATTCTATAACATGTGCGTTAATATCTTTAAACCAAGTCATGACATTCTTCTTCTTGCTTCTACAATGGTGGCGTACCTACTTTAAAAGGCTTTTGACTCCAGGAGGTCTCACAAATTCGAACATCACCGAATAGAGAAATTAAATGCACCCTATAATCGAATAACGTTAAATGACGTCACACCTTCATAGGACTGCAATTGCCCGAACAGGTGAACCAGATGCTCCAACTAACTTTAACGGATTGATTATGATTGTAAATGATGTGGCGGGGCTCAGTTGTTCAAGATTACAAAGGTTTTCTATAATGGGGATACCCTTTGATAGCAGGATATTATGAGAATTGAAGTGATTATCCACTCCTCTGTCTATGCTTGGTCCGTCTATTGCAACAGCATTTACTCTGTTGCTAACCAGGTATTCTGCGGCGTCAGTCGATAAGCCAGGATTGTTGGACATGTAGTTTTCCTCCTTAAGCCATTTTTCCCACCCTGTCGCAAAAACTACCGTATCGTTTGCACTTATCCCACAATTGATAATGTCACTTCGCGTAATTTGTTGATCAGCTTTTTTCGGAGTCTCTAATAGTATCGCACGACTAACAAATCTACTGATATCAAGCTGATCAACCGTTCTTGAATCCTGTATAAAGTGAGAAGGTGCATCAATATGCGTCCCTGTATGAGTACTTAAAAACATCGTCTCGGAAGCATAACCATGCGTTTCAACCTTTGACCATGTAATAAATAATGGTTGAGGAGAGCCTGGAAAAACTTTCATGGAAGACACAATTTCCATAGTAAGATCAATTACTTTCAAATATTGAAATTAGCATGTAAGTGCTATTTATTACTAGCATTTGGTCCGAAATTATTTTAAGTACAAATCTGAGAGTATTATCACACGCAGTCTCGGTATCGATTGGTTCTAGATAGAGGAGCAATGTAGTTTTTAATCTAGATCTAGAGACAAGACTTTTCCGTAATTTCAGAAGTTACAAACAATTTATACCATATCTCCAGACTGAGGAGCTGCAGCATTTTGCTAATATCTCTAACAGCATATTTATCTTCGGCTATCCTATTCAACGACTTGATGTACCAGTCTCTGTTAATAATATTGTCATTAAATATCCGTGCTTTGTCTAAATTCGATGTTACGATTTCCTTTCCATATTTTATCCAAAACTTAGTAAGATCAACACTGAACCCCATTTTCTTGTCTTCTATAAGATTATTCACTTCCGATGACGTATTGCGTTTGAGTATCTCCCGTAACTGAAGTTTTCCTTTATTGGTAGGGTAGTCATATTTCATTCCAGGAGGTATTTTTATGGACAGACCTATGACGTCGTTTGATAACAAAGGTGCCACCCCATTGATGTTAAAATGTGTAAAGTACTTCTGATTCGCAGGAATAAAATCATACATCAGTTTACCATGGTAATCTGCCATAAGAACCTGGTCTAGCGGATCGAGATCATTATCAAAATATTTTCTCAAGATGGTATAGATTGATGACCATTGGAATTTTATATCTGGTCCGAACATTGACTCTTGATCAGGTACCCAGTCTCGTTCATGACATAAAAGATACAAACGTACTCTATCTATCCAAGATTGATCCGTTTTGAGGTTTTCAATATACCTCCGATACCTAAACGTGTATCCCCCAAATAGCTCGTCCCCTCCGTCGCCTGTGAACAACATATTCGAAAATGTGCTTGCTTTTTTAATGAAGTAATACTGGTAAATATTCCATCGTGGCTCTTTGACAATACTTATTAGTAGTGGTAAATCTTTCAGTGGATTTTCCACATAAATTTCATGAAACCCCGCATTCTGAGCTTGGGCTATTTTTTTGGCGATTCGAACTTCACTTGTCGCGTCATCTTCATAATCGAAATTAACCGTAAGGCAATCTATTTCAACACCAGAAAATTCTTTCTTGATTAGACAAAATATAAGGTTTGAATCGATTCCAGCACTTATTGCCAGGGATATACGTCTTGTGCCGCGTTTATCGATTTCGTCTCTTATTTTTTTCCTAATTTCAGATTCAATTTCTTCGGAAGATGGCACACGGGAAGAAGGTTGTCTAGAGTTTAAGATATCTTGGTATGAAATATTCCTAATCGTGCCATTATTACCCGTATCGGGGTCGTATCTCAATGTTAAGAGATTAGCGACATTGACCACTGCTAGTTCATCTAATAATAATTATTTAATAATAACGCTTTATTATTCTAGATATGAAAAAGTATTAAAAGTGTCCTCTCTCTTTGGATACACACATAACTATTTCGCCACAATAAAATTACGGCTGATAAATATGGGATTCTGACAAGAGGTTGAATTGATAGGGATCGGTTTTGGTAGAGTTAGTTTGTAATCTTTTTGGTTCTTCGGTACTCTCAACTTCCAACAATTTGCAATTATATACTTTATATAGAGTTAGGATACTATAGCAGAGAAGTCTCGGTTAAAATGAAACTTTTTAGATTGTCTGTTTTGTCGCTGTTTTTGTTACTTTTATCATCCATTGCCATAACAATTCTAGATTATGGATTTATGTCGTATGCACAAGAGCCCGAAGAATTCAGTCAAAGAGAATTTACTGACGAACCAGGAGACCCAGACATCTACGATTCTAATCTCCATGCACAAGTAGTCGTCGAGGGATTAGAATTACCTACAACCATGGCTTTTTTGGGTCCAAATGACCTTTTGGTGTTAGAGAAGGATAAAGGAACAGTTCAGAGGATCATAAATGGAAAGATTCTTCCACAGCCATTATTGGACGTGAATGTCGCAACATCTGTCGAAAGATGTATGTGCGGAATTGCTATATCAAAGGATAACCCTGGGCACATCAATGTCTTCCTTTTTTATACTGAAGCAGAAACAGCTGACAAGGAAGATTTAACAGAGGGAAAAGCTCCGTTGGGTAATCGTCTTTATAGATACGAGCTTGTAAATAACAAACTGATAAATCCTAAACTAATCTTAGACCTGCCTGCTGATCCCGGACCCCGCCACAACGGTGGTGAAATTCTAATTGGACCTGATAGATACTTGTATATATCTTTAGGCGATGTGGATGGATCTCACAGAGGAGAGCAATGGGAGACACTAGCTCAGAACTATCCTGATGGTATAGAGCCTGATGGAAGAAGCGGGATTCTAAGAATTACCCAGGATGGCAACCCCGTACCTAATGGGGGGATCATCGGTGACGAGTTCCCTCTAGATATGTACTATGCGTACGGTATAAGAAACAGTTTCGGGATGGATTTTGATCCGGTAGTTAAGAATCTGTGGGCTACTGAAAACGGCCCAGGAAATAGTGATGAAATCAATCTTGTGCTACCTGGATTTAATAGTGGGTGGAGAGAGGCGATGGGTCTGATATCTCAAGAAGTAGGCTCAGATCCTGGCGATCTGGTTGATTTTGATGGAGCAGGAGAATACAGGGATCCTGAACTTGTTTGGATTAACACCGCAGGTCCCACCGCACTAAAGTTTTTACATTCTGATAAATTAGGAGCACAGTACCAAAATGACATGTTTGTAGGCGATGTTCATAATGGAAGGTTATATCGCTTTGATTTGAATGAAGATAGGACATCACTAGTGCTACCCGAAGCCCTTGCAGGCAAGACAATACAAACCCCTACCTCACCAGGACTTGAGGATATTATTTTTGGACAAGGGTTTGCTGGAATTACTGATATTGAAGTTGGGCCTGATGGTTACCTATATGTTGTTTCAATAGGGCAGGGTAAAATATTTAGAATAGTTTCAGGAGCACCTGCCTCCCCTCCTGCGGCTCTGAGTTTTCCAGAGGGAGAACAAGTACCGGCAGTTGACGAACAAGAGCAGACCGACTCTGCTTCAGCTGACGGAGAAAATGCTGGAGATAGTAGTGATGGGGCTAGTAGTGGTGGGGATGGCTTGTTTGGATAGACTTCATCTAGATCCCCTACGGCACAGACTGATGACAATCCATCTCACTAATGGCCAGCTGTCGCCTTTCATACGCACCCCAGCGAACATGACGTAACAATATCTCACAACTAAATGCATCCAAAACAGTTTTAGGATCGCTACAATGCACAATGATAAAAGGGATGTATGGCACACTAATTTCCCTAAATTAGTCTAAATCAAGGGATAAAAAATGGTTAGTGCTTGAATACACAGGCGTTGTAAATCTATGAGACAAGAATCAAACGATGATTATATTCGAAGGCCAGACTCTCCTGATTAAGCTTTAATCGAATAGTATTGGCGTATTCTGTCATCTTCTTCTCATCCATATCGTTAGTGTGAATTTCAACTCTAGTGTATTTTACTGGTTCAAACTTACCATGAAAATACCCGTCAAATTCAATAAGAGACATAGCACCATATTTGGATGCCATATTCCGAACGATTTCCAAATAACCTTCCACTCGCGGCAGATAAAATTTTACGGAATCTTGCAAAACTCTAACCTTATAAGATAGATACTCCTTATCTCTCCCCGTTCCCATAGGTAGTATCTTTAGGACAATAAAGAACTTATAGTTAACGCAAAACTGGGCATATCATCGACCATATCAGTAAACAAAACGTGAGGGGGGTACGGATAATACCAAATTTAATAAGACACCTCTATGGATGGATAATAGTAGTTCAGCTCAAGATTTGTTATCACGTGATTTTTGAAGGTCTAATTTTTTTCATGCCTCTTCTTTCTATGTTCTGATATAAACAATTCACATTTTCTATTATCATGTCTGCACGACTCTCCTTGAATTTTCTAATCATTTCTTGAGGTTGTACGCTAGAGCCATAAACTCCAATAAATTTGATTTTAAGATCCCCTTCCTGCTCTGCTTTTCTACTCATATACAAATCCTCCATCGAATCTCCTACAAAAAATGCTGTTTTCGCATCAAGAGAGTTCATCGCTTTCTTTATGGAGTAGGGGTTGGGTTTCCAATATTTACGATTTTCGTCCTCAAGAAAGACTGAAGCCTTTTGATCAAAAATATAAAAAAATGATTCAAGTGAATGATGAGCTGCTATCCTGCTTCTTCCAGAAACAACAGCCAGATTGCCACTAAATTTTTCGGAGATAAAGTTGAGAGTTTTTTTTTTAATTAGAATCTTATCATTTTCAATTAAGGGTTTACCGTGATAATATCTGGGTTTCATGTTGTGTTGTTTTTGAAATAATGTTGGACCATAGAATAGCTCGTCAAACACGGTAGCTATTAGACTCTTTCCAACTGGAGCAGGATATACCAAATCTTCCTTGAGTTTTTTAATACGCGACTCAGGGTATAACGAAGAAAGATATTCTTCGACTGACAACATCCCAGTCTCATCAGCGTTTTCGGCAACCGTAAAAAGAAAGTCTTTTTTGTCATGTACCGATTCACCAAAGGGTAAAGACATCAGTGCAAGAATAATGGCATAGCTCATATCGATTTCATTATTAAAACCCCCTGTTTGCTTAAACTTGAGAAGGAGTGTATCCGATACTAACCTTCTAGTGCATGACGCTCCCGTCATACGTTTCACAACAAAATCAACAGTTTTTTTAATGGCGAGATTGTATGACTTTCTTACATCTATCAACACTCCATCGATATCAAAAAGTGCACATTCAGCACTGTTTAGTAATTTTAGATCCAGAGCGCTCACCATGGATAATTTACTTCTTTTTATTTTTATTATGATCTGTTGCCATTTCTACTGATTTGAGAAACCTTGAGTTCATTTCTCTTGTGCCCACGGTGACTCTCAAACACCCCCTACGGCCGTCAACATTACCCAACATCCTTACGGAAACCTTTTCTTCTTCTAACTGCTTCATAAGCTGCTTGTAATATTTTTCACAGCATTCTAGGAAAATAAAGTTTGAATCCGACTTGAATACTTTAGTACCATTTATTTTAGAAAGACTCTCAAATATTCTTTCCCGTTCCATTTTGATTATTTCAATCGTTTTTCTCACTCGGTTATTTCGAGCTAAGGCAAGGCATGCTATTCTAAGGGACAAGCTGCTTAAGTAATAAGGCAACTGAATTCTAGACCTGAAGATTTGAGCAAGGTTTTCGCTTGCTATCATATACCCTACCCTTGCCCCAGCCAACCCAAAAGCCTTTGATAAAGTACGCAATATAATGATATTATCATGTTTGGCTACAGAAGACGCCAAAGAGTATTCTGCAAATTCTACATAAGCCTCGTCTATGAGGATTAGTTTGTCTTGTAAATTTAGTATCACTTCCATCATTAGGCGTTTATCAAATTGATTACCGGTTGGATTATTTGGTGAGCAAATATACACAAGTTCAGATCGTTGCGCATGTTTTAAAAAGTCTTTTTCGCATATAGTATTATCTTCTCTGATTAGGGGTACCCTGTCTAATTTTAGTCCATGTAATTCGCAACGATTGAGAAAATATGAAAATGTAGGTGTAAGAACGGTAACACGTTTTCCTCGACCTACTGTAGAAAGAAGTAACTCTATTATTTGATCTGATCCACTCCCTCCAGCAATATACTTCTGATTAATGTCGAGATATTTTTCTAGTTGGCGATAAAGATTAGCTTCATATTCCTCACTGGGATAGATTCTCAAGTCAACTTCCTTTAGCGCTCTGGCTGAGACTTCTAGTGCAAAGTTCTTGCCCAAAACTAAGTTTTCATTCGAATCTAGCCTTACGTAGCCCTTCTTATTGTCGTTAGATTTAACATAATAATTAAGGTTAGAGAGATAATCTAGTCTGTTTGTTAACCACTTCATATTTTCTTTAATCGTTCCTTAACTGCTTCATAATGATTTGTTAATCCCTCAGCATGTGTAATTTCCTTTATCGCCCATTGAGCTTTGTTTAGGCCAAAGCTAGTTGCTTCGACAATGTTTATAATTTTTACAAAGTCCAATACAGATAAAGAAGATCTTGATTTTCCAAATCCCATCGTCGGGAGAACGTGGTTAGATCCTAAACAATAATCACTGGCTGAAGATGGAGTATACTTTCCAAGAAGAGTTAATCCGGCCGTAGTGATCTTCTTTGAGAGAGTTCTTGCATCCCTTGTTAATATTTCCAAGTGTTCGGGTGCAATTTCGTTGGCAAATTCTATCGCCACAGACTGATTGTTTGCTACTGCGATAAAGCCATTGGACTTTAGACTCTTCTTCACTATTTCTGCTCTCTTAATATTCCCATTATTAAGGATCAACTCAATATCACGTATTACCTCTGCTGCCAGTTTTTTAGAAGTTGTTACCAAACCACAGAACGTTTCAAAACCATGTTCTGCTTGTGATATTATATCCAGAGATATTAGTCTTGATGGAGAAGTCGAGTCTGCATAGATTAATAATTCTGTAGGACCAGCAACCATGTCGATGGAGACATTCTTAGATGCTAGAATTTTGGCAACTGTAACGAACACCCCTCCTGGACCGACGATTTTGTCCACTTTGTCTATAGTAGAGGTTCCAACAGCAAGAGCGGCTATTCCCTGAGCTCCTCCCATCTTATAAAATTCATTGACACCACAAATGTCTGCCGCTACAAGTGTTAAAGGATCGACACTGCCGTCCTTTTGAGGAGGAGAAATTGCCACAATTCTCTTTACCTTGGCGACTTTTGCAGGCACTACGCACATAATCACTGTACTAGGATAACGTGCATTTCCCCCTGGAATATAACAACCTACACTTCTGATAGGTTGAACTAAACGATCTATTGTTATCCCATAAGAAGAGGTCTTGATCTTTTTAAAAGAATGTTTTAGCATAATTGTTTCACTTCTCCTTAATCGCTCTCTGATAAGCTTGATAGATCTAATTTGTTGCCTACTGACATTTGTGTACGCATCTTCTATCTCTCTATCTGTAACCCTCAAGGACTTAAGTTGGACCCCATCTAACTTTTTTGTGTGATGGATAATTGCATAATCTCCACACTTTGCTACGTCATTGATTATACGTTGTACTCTCTCAAATACCTGAGTTGCACATAGCGAATTAGTTGTACGATTACGCATTTTAGCCGCATCTGATTTTGCGTCTTTAATAATAATTGACTTTATCAAGTTTGTGTATCATCACTATCGTTATCTAGATTTATCTCATCTAGAGGCAAAATCTGCCGGGGGTCCATCACAACTAATCCTTGCGCGAGTCTACGCATAATTGGAACTATTTGAATGAATTCGTTCTTGTCTATGATTGTGTTTACACCATACCACCCCTCTTCACTCAATGAGCTAATCGTAGGTTTTTTCAAAGCAGGCATACTTGCAAGCAAACGGTCGAGATTCTCCTTTTTCACATTAACAAAAATGTGAAGTTTTTTGCGACCTTCAACTACACCTTTTAACAGGGCAACCATGTCTGCGATCTTTTCTCTCTTCTTTGAATCCTTTAGCGCAGTCTTATTTGCAACGAGAACTGCACTTGATTCCATCACGGTATCAATTACTTTTAATTTATTTTGTACCAAAGTCGTGCCTGTTTCGGTGATATCAAAAATTGCATCTACATCCTCCGGAGGCTTTGCTTCTGTAGCTCCGAACGAAAGGAATATCTGCACATTTCTATTTTCCCCTACGCGCAGCCACGGGGTAATAATCATAGGAGAAATGTCCCCAAAATACTTTTTATAGGCTGGGTTTTCCTTTATATGGGACGAGGTTGTAGTCAGGTATTCTGAGGATATTCTCAGTGGCTTCTTCTTCGTTGCAAATTCAACGATCAGTTCTGTCAAGTTATTTGATTCGAGATGCTCTGGAATAGCAAATACCTGTTTTACTCGTCCATATTCTAAATCAAGCAAAATCTGTATGTTAGCTTTTGCTTCTCTAATCCAATCCTTGCCTGTGATGCCAATATCGTAGAAACCTTCCTGTACATACGTGGGAATTTCCTGTGGTCGCAGGATCTTAACCTCTATCTCAGGATCACTTAACCGTATTCTATATGTTCGACCAATTCCTACAATACTATGCCACGCTTCTTCAAGGATTTTGAACGTAGCAGTCTCAATACTACCCTTGGGAACAGCAAATTTTACAGTTGGCATAATGGTCTATCAGACGAATTTCTATGATTTGTTATATATTTAGTTGTTATTATTTTTGCTTTTGGTATCGTGTCGTATCGCAATTGTTGTTGTTGGTTATTTTTATTTTATACTTTGTGTTTTAGTGAGAAAAGGATCTCTTTTGCCCTCCTGAAGGTTACATCATTCTCTTCAGAAATCTTTTTTGCTACGATATCGATTTGACTACCCCCAGATCCCGCCATAATTGCGATATTTCGAGCGTGTAATCTCATATGACCCTTCTGAATTCCTTCTGAAGCCAAAGCTCTTATGGCGGCCATGTTTTGGGCAAGTCCTACAGCCGATAAAACCATTGCTAGTTCTTTGGCAGCCTTGACGCCCAAGATCTTTAATCCTACTTTAGCTAAGGGATGCACTGATGCTGCGCCACCTACTATTCCAACAGCCAGGGGTAACTCGAGCTCACCAGCCAAATCACCTTTCCGAGTTTTATACCATTTTGTCATTGAGCGATAACTACCACTCCTGGCTGCGTATGCATGGGCTGCAGCTTCGATAGCACGAAAATCTTGTCCTGTGGCCAAAGCAACTGCATCGATTCCATTCATTACGCCCTTGTTATGAGTTACTGCCCTATATACATCAGAATAAGCTAGAGAATAGGCATATAGAATGTTTTCCACAACATCTTCTCCACCAACGTCGTTTTTAGAAAATATTGCCCGGCATTTCACCAGACGTTTTGTTGCATAATTGGAAAGTATTTTTAGTATCACCTTGCCCCCTGTCAATTCTTCTATTCTCGAAGATATTGATTCACACATAGTGTTTATCGTATTCGCACCCATCGCATCCTTAGTATCAACTAACAATTCAAGGAGTAACATCTTTCCTATATTGTTCTGGCTTTTATCGTCTAATTCCCTGACCTGGAAATTTTTGGCAACGACTGACTTGCTTTTTGAGTTAGCGATCTGCAATATCTCTTTTTTATGAGTATTGAGTCTCAGCCTAGCGGTGTTTAGAGAGATAGGCAACGAAACAATCTGCACTTGTCCTATCATCAGCGATTCATTACATTCTGCTATAAAACCTCCATTATTCTTGGCAATCTTGGCAGCCTTGCTAGCTGCAGCTATTACAGATGGTTCTTCTATCGCCATTGGCACAAGATATTTTTTTTTATTAATTACAAAATTTGTCGCAATACCTAGAGGTAAAGAAAATACCCCAATCGCGTTTTCTACCATCCTATTGGCATTAACGAACGTAAACGAACTAGGATTTCGTAAGATTTCGATATCATGCTGTGATACGTTTGTTACCTCCTTCAAATAATTTAGTCGCTGAGCAAGGC